>NZ_JAYRCW010000128.1:0-5367 GCF_041909755.1 Sandaracinobacter sp. | reverse complement strand
AACATATGGAGCAGCGTCGGTTGCTGCAACCCGTGCATGAACGAGGACAGACACGCGCGCCGCGCCGGCGCGCTTCAACAGCCGGGCCGCGGCGGATGCGGTGGCGCCGCTTGTCATCACGTCATCGACCAGCACCACTTCCCGCCCGGCGATACGTGACCTTGCATCGGGCGCCGGGCGGAACGCCCCTTTCACGTTCAATTGACGCTGCCTGCGGCTGAGGCCCCGGGTGCGCGGCGTCGCCTTCACGCGGACGAGCAGATCCGGGTCTAGCGGCGCACCCGCCGCCCGGGCTATGGCGCGCGCCAGCACCAGCGCCTGGTTGTATCCGCGCCCGGCCAAGCGCCACCGGTGCAGGGGAACTGCACAGACCAAGGTTTCACTATTGACCCAGCCCGGTGCGGCCCGAAGCATCGCGGCGGCCATCGGGGCGGCATAGGCTTCGCGGCCGTTCTTGAAGGCCAGCACCAGCTGACGCGCCGGTCCGTCATACAGAAAGGGCGCGGCCGTGCGATCGAAGCGCGGCGGCTCCCTGAGGCAGCCGAGGCAATGGCTTTCCGCGCGCCATTCGATCGGCAGCGGGCTTGCGCACTGGATGCAGCGGCCGGCGTCGATCGGCTTCAGCGCGGCAAAACAGTCCGCGCAAAAGCTGAGCGGCGTTCCGACCGGGGCCTTGCAGGCGATGCAGGCAGGCGGCATCAGCAGATCGACGAACCCGCGCGTCGCGGATCGGGCAGCAAAGAGGATCGGATTGGCGGCGACCATTTGCCGCCATCCTAGCACGAAGACAGGACAGGCGCGCCATGGCGCAATTCGAGCCATTCGACAGGCAGGCGCGTCGGCGCGCCCGGGACCGGGCCATGGGGCTGATCGAGGGCCGCGATCAGATGCTTCGCCACGTCGCGAACGAACTGGCCGAGCGCCGGCAACTGCTGGGTGCCGCCCCCGAAGGCCGCGAGCTGTGGATCGGGCTGATGCTGCCGCCGCCGGGCGTCGTGGGCCTCGACCCTTCGCCCCGGCTTGCCGCCGCACATGGCGGACTTTCCGGAGACGAGGACCAACGGCATTTCCCGGACGGGCGCTTCACCCGGATCACGGCTTTCATGACGCTGCACGGGGTGAACGACCTGCCCGGCGCGCTGCTGCTGGCCCGGCGCGCATTGGCGCCGGAGGGGCGGTTCCAGGCGGCATTTCCCGGCGGCTATTCGCTGGGGGCCGTGCGCGATGCGTTTCTGGCGGCGGATGCCGCCGCAGGTGGCGGCGTTCCGGCGCGGCTGGGGCCATCCGTCGATCCGGCGGAGGCTGCCGGGCTGCTGCAGCGGGCCGGGTTCGTGGATCCCGTGGTGGAGGTGGAGACGCTGACACTGCGTTACCGGTCGCTTGCCGATCTGGCGCGCGACGTGCGGGCGCATGGCGACAGCGGCTGGCTGGCCGGCCGGGCCCGGGGATTGACGACCCCCCGGCGATGGGCAGCGGCAGAGACCATGTTCGCGCAAGGGGCAGATGCGGATGGGCGTATCGGCGTGGAGGTGCAGATACTCTACCTGTCCGCCAGGGCGCCATGACTGGAGATTTGCAGCGGCAGATGGCGGGGCGGGCAGCCTAGGCAAGCCCCTCCAGATAGGGGCGCACAAGATCCGGGTGCGTGACGGGCAGGAAGTGGCCGGTGCCGGGGAACCGCCGCACGGTCGCGCCGGGCTTGTTCGTGCGAATCCACGCCTCTTCCTCAGGCGGCACCGTGCTGCCGTCGCCTGCGGCCAGCAGGGTGAAGGGAAAGTCAGCACGGCTGAGGCTGGCTTCGATCGTGGTGGTCACCCCGCGGAAGCTCGTGGCCTCCCACCCCGGCGCGCAGGCCAGGTGGACGCCTTCGCCATCCGGCAGCAGCCCGCCTTCGATATAGTCATCCAGCGCCCGGTCCGGCCATCCGGCAAACACGCCCCGCCCACGATAGCCGGCGCGCGCGGCGTCCCGGCTCGCGAAATGGCCGCGACGCCGCTCGGCCTGATCCGCCATAGGGTTGGGCGGCAGCCCGTCCGCCTCGCGGACGCTGCGATAGGC
Organism: Sandaracinobacter sp.; assembly: GCF_041909755.1. Lineage (NCBI taxonomy): Bacteria > Pseudomonadati > Pseudomonadota > Alphaproteobacteria > Sphingomonadales > Sphingosinicellaceae > Sandaracinobacter > Sandaracinobacter sp. The sequence goes on along the minus strand of NZ_JAYRCW010000128.1, from coordinate 3,309 downwards.
ATGGGCCTGGCCGAAGGGGATGAAGGGCGGGTCGATCAGGCAGACGGACGAAGCGAGGCCGGGATTGTCCACCGCCGCTTCGAAGGAGACGGTCGCGCCGAAGCTGTGACCGGCAAGGCGGACCGGGCCACCGCCCAGTGCCTGCACCAGATTGGCGAGATCCTGCCGATAAAGCTTCCAGTCCGCCGGAATGTCGCCGGGCGTCGCTGCAAGCTCGGTGCGGCCATGGCCGCGCGCATCCTGCGCCACGATGCGGAAGCGTCCGGCCAGCGGCTCCAGCAGTTCGGAATAGACGCGCGCGCACATGCCGGTGGCATGGGTGAAGACGAGAAGCGGCCCTTCCCCCCATTGCAGCGTGAAGATGCGCCCCCCGGGGACGGGAATGAAGATCTCGCGGGGCCTCATGCCAGCAGGACGTGCGCCCCTTCGGCGTGCCAGCCGAGCCACACATCCTCGTCCCAGCTGAAATCCTCCTGGTCCCAGCGCGTCAGGTTGGGGCGGATCACGCGCACGCGCTTTCCGCCGTCCAGCTTCACGTCATAGACGGATTCAGAGCCGAGATAGGCGATATCCATGATCCGGCCCTTGACCACATTGTGGCCCGGCGGTGTCCCCTCCATCGTGGGAGGGCCCTCGCCATTCGCGCGCTTGTGCAGTTCCACCTTCTCCGGCCTCAGCGCCAGCCAGATCTGCACCGTGCCCGACGCGCCGGTGCCATGATCAAGCCAGGCCTTCACCCCGATTTCGGGCAGGTCGATGACGGCATGGTCGCTTTCGTCCACCTCCACCCGGCCCTCGAACAGGTTCACGCTGCCGATGAAGTCCGCAACCAGGCGCGAGGCCGGAAACTCGTAGAGATCGGCCGGCGTCGCCACCTGCATCAACGAGCCCTTGTTCATCACGGCGCAGCGGGTGGCGAGCGCCAGCGCCTCGTCCTGATCATGCGTCACCATCACGAAGGTGATCCCCAGCCGGTCCTGCAGGGCCGACATCTCGAAGCGCAGCTCCTCGCGCAGCTTGGCGTCCAGCGCGGACAGCGGCTCATCCAGCAGCAGCACGCGCGGGCGCTTCACGATGGCGCGCGCCAGCGCCACGCGCTGGCGCTGGCCGCCCGACAGCTGGTCGGGCATGCGGTCGCCATAGCCTTCCAGCTGGACGAGGCTGAGGGCGGCTTCGGCCCGCTCGCGCCGCTCCGCCGCGGGTACGCCCTCCATCTTCAGGCCATATTCGATGTTCTTCAGCACCGACAGGTGCGGGAACACCGCATAGCTCTGGAACACCATGTTCACCGGCCGCTTGTTGGGCGGCACCTTCGTCACATCCTGCCCGTCGATCAGGATCTGGCCGGAGGACGGGGTCTCGAACCCGGCGAGCATGCGCAGAAGGGTGGTCTTGCCACAGCCCGAAGGGCCGAGCAGCGCGAAAAATTCCCCCTCCCGGATGGTGAGGGACACATTGTCCACCGCGACGACAGGGCCGAAGCGCTTGGTGATGTTGCGGAACTCGATGATCGTCCGGCCATCGGCTGCCGCGCCACCGGCTGCCGGGCCGCCGGAAATCTGGCCATTCGAAATGGGGAGCACCGGATCGGGCATCAGCTGGTCTTTTCGGCTTCCGCCCGGGCCTGAAGCCTGAGCGCGATGAAGGTGAGGACGACGGTGAAGACGAGGAGAAGCGTCGAGATGGCGTTCACCTTCGGCGTCACCGAGAAGCGCACCATCGACTAGACCTTCACCGGGAAGGTCACGGTGTCGGGCCCTGCCGTGAAGAAGGTGATCACGAAATCATCGAGGCTCAGCGTGAAGGCCAGCAGCGCGCCGGCCAGCAGCGCGGGCCTCAGGTGCGGGATCACCACGTCCCACAGCGCCCGCCAGTCGCTGGCGCCAAGGTCGCGCGCGGCTTCTTCCTGTGACCGGTCGAAGCTGTGCAGCCGCGCCCGCACGACGACCGCCACGAAGGGGAAGCTGAAGGCCACATGGGCAATCACGATCGCGCCGAGAGACAGCGGCCACGGCAGCCCCGGCGGAAAGGGCATCACCCGGGCAAAGAAGATCAGCATGGCGACGCCCATGCAGATTTCCGGCACCACGATCGGCAGGGAGAAGGCGCCATCCACAAGCGGCTTGCCCGGAAAGCGGAAGCGCCACAGCGCGATCGCCGCCAATGTGCCCAGCACCAGGCTGATCACCGTGGACAGCGCCGCGATCGTCAGCGAGTTCACCAGCGACTGCACCAGTTCGCCGTCCTCGAACACCTTGGCATACCAGTCCAGCGTGAAGCCCTGCCACTTGGTGGTGCGGCGGCTGTCGTTGAAGCTCATCACCACCAGCACGACAAGCGGCGCATAGAGGAAGATGCCGACGAGCAGCATCCACAGCCGCAGCGGCCAGCGCCGCGCATAATCCAGCAGGCCGGGCTTCTCCCTCATGTCCGGCGCCTCATTCCGGCCGCTCCCGCCGCTTCAGCAGCGATTGCATCGCGATGCCGAACAGGGTGAGGTACATCAGCATGAAGGCAAGCGCCGCGCCGAACGGCCAGTCGTTCGCGCGCTTGAACTGCCGCTCGATCACGTTGGCGATCATCTGGCTGTCCGGCCCGCCCAGCAGGTCGGGCTGCAGATAGCTGCCCAGCACCGGGATGAACGTCAGCAGCACGGCCGAGATGATGCCGGGCGCGGCCAGCGGCAGCACGACGTTCCAGATGGTGCGCAGATGCCCGGCGCCCAGGTCGAAGCTTGCCTCCAGCAGGGATCGGTCCAGCCGGTCCAGCGCGGCATAGAGCGGCAGCACCGTGAAGGGCAGGTGGACATAGACCAGCCCCACCATCACCGCGAAATTGTTGTTCATCAGCGGCAGCCGCTCGAACCCGGCCCAGCCGAACGCCAGCTCCAGCCCGCTGTTGATCAACCCCTCGTCGCGCAGGATGGCGATAAGGGCATAGGTGCGGATCAGCAGGTTGGTCCAGAAGGGCAGCATCACGCCGATCAGCAGCCAGGTCTTCAGGCCCGGCGGCGCAAAGCTGATCGCCAGCGCGACCGGAAAGCCGACGATCAGGCAGATCAGCGTCGCCAGCGCGGCAAAGGCCAGCGACTTCATCAGGATGCCCAGATACAGCGGCTCCAGTGCCCGGGCATAGTTGGCGAAGGTGCCCGAGATGTCGATGTCCGACACACCCACGTTGGTGCCGAAACTATAGGCCCACACCACCGCCATCGGCACGGCGAAGAACAGCAGGAACCAGCCCAGCGGCGGCCCCAGAAGGGCGGCAAGCACCGTCTTGGCGCGCCGCCAGTCCACTCCGGAGGTCAAT
>NZ_JAYRCW010000127.1:0-5621 GCF_041909755.1 Sandaracinobacter sp. | reverse complement strand
CATGTCCACCTGCGAAACGTCGAACTTCCGCAGCGCCGTCACCGACTTCAGCGTGTCGTCGCCCACGTCGATGTCGACGAGCAGGGTGCCGCCGTAATCCTTGATCTGCTGGCGTCCGTCGGTGCTGAGGGACTGCTGGAAGTCGCCGAGCTTCGACGACGGCAGCTTGCGGCCATTGGCCAGCGTCAGCGCGTTGATCAGCGGCTGGGTCGGCCCGTTGATATAGTCGGAGGTAGCGTAGCAGCAGTTGCCTTCGCTCTTGCTGTAATCGCCCACCAGACGGATCGAGACCGCATCCGACGGTTCGAACAGCAGTTGCGCCTTGGCGGCAACGGTGTCGTTGTTGTTGTAGCGACGGCCGTTGGTCGGATCGGTGTAATAGCCGCCCTGCAGCGAGCCGAGACCCGCGACGCGCAGCGCCAGCTTGTCGTTCAGCGGAATGTTGCCGGCTGCACGGGCGACGACGGTGTTGTAGTTGCCGTAGGTCACGTCCAGCATCCCGCTCGCCTCGTCGAGGCTGGGCGTGGCGGACGACAGCAGCAGCGCGCCTGCCGTGGTGTTCTTGCCGAACAGCGTGCCCTGCGGGCCGCGCAGAACCTGCAGATTGTCGATGTCGAGGAAGTTGTTGAGCGCAGCCGCCGCGCGGGTGCGATAGACGCCGTCGATGAACACGCCGACAGAGCCTTCGAACGACCGGCTGTTGCCGGTGGTGCCGAGGCCGCGGATGATGAGGTTCGCCGACGAGGTGGCGATGTTGGTCACGCGGAAGCTGACCGACGGGCTGATCGCCTGGATGTTCGAGACATTGTCCACCCGCGCGTTCGCAAGCGCTTCGGCATTGGCGGCCGTGATGGAAATGGGAACGTCGCGCAGATCCTGGCTGCGGCGCTGGGCGGTGACGATGATGTCCTCAAGCCCTTCGCCGGTGTCGACGGTTTGCGCAAGCGCGGGGATGGCGGGCGCAAGGACGGCCACGCTGGCGGCCAGCCAGAAACGAATAGTCACGGTAATGCTCCTCCCGGAGGCGACCTCTCCCGTTGTGGGCGCCTTCCTTCGGGGCTGACTAACCGATCAGTCAGTGGGCTGCAACCAACCCAAACCTTGCGGAATGGAGAGGTCGGCCGGCATTTCAGCCTGGTTTCGCCGCAATTCCGTTCAGGATCGTGCGCACCAGGTCCTCGCCATAGGATTGCTTCAGGCTTTCGCCCATTTCCTCGATCCCGAAGGCATATTTCATCGCGAACAGGCCATAGAAGAGATGGTCGCTGGCCCCGATCACATGGAAATAGAAGCTCATCGGGTTCACGTCACGGAACGCGCCGGCGGCCTTGCCCTGCTCCAGGATGGCGGCCTGCGCGGCCAGCATCGGCTTCACGATGTTGACGGAGATGCGCCGCCGCGCCTCTTCGCTGGACGAGAGGAGATAGTGCATCAGCCGGTTGAGATAGGGGTAGCGGTAATAGACGTTCAGCACGCCCAGGATGTGCAGCCGCAGCTTTTCCGGGGCCGGCATGTCCCGCTGCACCAGCGTTTCCAGCCGCAGGATCGAATCCCCCACGATCTTTTCCAGCAGGGCGAGCAGCAGCCCGTCCTTGTGGCCGAAATGATATTTGATCAGCGCCGAACTGACGCCGCTGCGCCGCGCGATATCATGGATTGAAACATCGATGCTGCCGCGCTCGGTCATCAGCGCGCTCGCCGCCTCCATCAGCTGCGCACGCCCAAGACCGGCGCAGCGGCGATCCGCCACTGCTGCCACTGTTGCCATCATCCCTCCCCCGGTGTTCCCCAGGTCCCGACGCATCCTAGCGCGTGATAGGCAAAAGCGCGAGACGAGAAATACGGCAGGCAGGCTGCCAATTTGCCGAGGTCGGTGACTTACCGACCGGTAAGGGCCTTCAGCTGCCAGCCCGCGATCAGCAGGCCGCCGTCCGCGCGGGCGACAGAAACGGCGGCATCCAGCGACTCGCGCTCGGCGTCCAGCAGGGCGAGCTGCGGCTTCATGCCGGTCTTCACCTCCAGCCGCGTGGACCGCAGCGCCTCGGCGGCGGCCTCCTCGCGGCGGCGGGCGGCGTCCGCCATGCGGCGGGCGGCCGCCAGGCCTTCGAAGGCGGCGATGGTTTCGGCCTCGATCTCGCGGCGCGCGCCCTCGCTGGCGGCACGGGCCGCGCCCGCGTTCGCGCGGGCTTCCGCGATCCGGCCCTGCCGGCCGCCGTCGAACAGGGTCCAGCGGGCGCGCACGCCCACCACGGCCTGGTCCGCCACATAATCCGGGAAGAACTGGTCGCGCACCGCCGAGGCCTCTGCAAAGGCGCCGACGGTCGGCAGCCAGTCGGCCCGCGCGGCCTTCGCCTGCGCGTCGGCGGCTTTTGCGGCGCCTGCGGAGGCCGCGATCGCCGGGCTCCCGGCCAGTGCCGCGGCAACAGCCGCCTCGCGGGTGGGCGGTCCTTCGGGCGGGGGCGGGATCGGGCCGGGCGCGTCTGCGGGCAGGCCGGTCAGCGCCGTGAAGCGGGCGGCGGCGGCGGCCTCGGCGGCGCGCGCGCCTTCCAGCCCGGCTTCCGCCTCTGCCAGCCGGGCGCGGGCCTGGCTGAGATCGGTGGAGGGCGCGTCCCCTGCCCGGAAGCGAAGCCCCGCCTGCCGCTCGATCTCGCGCATCTGGTCCAGCTGGCGGTTGCGCAGGTCACGCTCGCGCACCGACGTCACCAGCCCCGCATAGGCGGCTGCCACCTCCACCGAAATCCGCGCCCGCGAAAGGCGGGCTGCGGCGTCCGCACTGCCGCGCGCGGCGCGCGCGGCCTCCCGTCCGGCCAGGATGCGGCCGCCGGCGAACAGCGGCTGCTCCAGGCTCGCCAGTGCGGCGCGCGGGGTGACGTCGGCGGCCTGAAGGCCGAAATAGCCCTTCGGGTCCAGATGCCCGGTGCCATAGGTGCCGGACAGGGTGGCCGTCGGCAGCAGCGCGCCGTCGGCCTGCGCCACGCGCGCCTTCGCGGCGGCCAGCCGGGCGTCCGCCTCGGCGATGGCGGGGTTGCCGGCAAGCGCGGCGGCCAGCGCCTCGTCGAGCGTGACGGCGGCAGCCGGCGCAGCCGCTCCGAGCAGCAGGGTGGCGGCAAGCAGGCGCATGGCTGTCCTCAGCGGAAGGCGTTGCCCGCCGGCAGGCCCAGCTTGCGGAAGATGATGGCGGCCGGGCAGAAGCCGGTGAAGGCCGCCTGCACCATGTTGGCGCCGGCAAAGGCCGACAGCCACAGCCACAGCGGGTTCACGAAATGCCCCAGCGCAAGGCCGGCCAGCACGACAGTGCCTGCGAAGGCGAGGACGGCGCGGTCGATGTTCATGGCAACTCTCCTCTATTTGCGGGTGCGCAGCTTCTTCACGCCCATCACATCGAGCGCGAGCTTTTCGTAGAAGGGCTCGGATTCACCCCGCCGCACCTTCATCAGGAAATATTTCTCGAAGGCGATCTTCGCGAGATGGACCCATTTGCCGCTGGACGACCAGTTGGTGTTGCGTGGCGGGATCTGCGGCTGGGCCACGAAGGCGACGCCGCCGTCGCCGAAGTCCGCAAGGCAGATGGCGTTCCAGCTGGCCTCGAAGGTCGGCTCCTTGCCGTCCAGCAGGTCGGACAGGTTGTGGGCGATCGCCGTCACCATGCTCTCGATCATGAAGCCCGTCTTCGGCACGCCCACGGGAACGGGCGTGGGGCCGGTGGGCGGAATGGCGACGCAGACGCCCAGCGCGAACACGTTGCGGAAGGTCGGGTTGCGCTGGTGCCTGTCCACCAGGATGAAGCCGCGCGGATTGCTCAGCCCTTCCACGCCGAACACGGCCGGCACGCCCCGGAAGGGCGGCATCATCATCGCCAGGCCGAAGGGTAGGTCGTGCGTCTTCTTCACCTGCCCGTCGTCGCCCACTTCCTCGATATGCATCAGGCCGGGATCGACAGAGGTGATGCGGCTGGAGGTGACCCATTTGATGTGCCGGTCGCGCATTTCGCTTTCCAGCAGGCCCTTGGTGTCGCCCACGCCATCAAGGCCCAGGTGGCCGACATAGGGCTCGGAGGTCACGAAGGTCATCGGCACCCGGTCGCGCACCTTGCGGCGCTTCAGTTCCGTGTCAAGCAGCATGGCGAATTCATAAGCCGGGCCGAAGCAGGAGGCGCCCTGCGCCGCGCCCACGATCACCGGCTTCGGATCGGCGGCCAGCCGGTCGAACACCTCGGCGGCGGCGACGGCATGATCCGTCTGGCAGATGGAAATGGTGTTGGCGTGGGGGCCGAAGCCGGGAATCTCGTCGAAGGCGAGATCGGGGCCGGTCGCGATCACCAGCCAGTCATAGGACAGGCTCGTCCCGTCGTTCAGCTCCAGCCGGTTCTCGCCCGGATGAACCCGCTTCGCGCCGGCCGAGGTGAAGCCGATGCCCTTCTTCTTCATCACCGGCGGCAGATGGACCCGGATCGCCTCCGCCTCCCGCCAGCGCACCGCGACCCAGGGGTTCGAGGGCACGAACCAGTAATCGTCCGAGTTGGAGACGACCATCACTTCGGCCCGTCCCTTCACCGCGTCGCGAATCTCATAGGCAGCGATCGTGCCGCCGAGTCCCGCGCCCAGAACAATGATCTTCGGCAATGACATGTCCGTCTCCATCCCCTCTGGTTGCCCCTCCAGTCAGCTTTCGCCTTTTCCGGCCCGGCTTCCAGTGCTCTTGACTGTATATTAGCTTTATACGATATATGCAAGTATCCAATCGGGAGATTCAATCCATGTTCGGATTCCGCAAGGCTCAAGACCCCCGCGACATCAGCCCGGCGGCGCTCGCCGCGATGGTTGAGGCCGGGGAGGCGATCATAGTCGATGTGCGCGAGCCGCACGAATTTGTGGCCGGCCATATTCCGGGCGCGGTGAACCTGCCGCTTTCGGGCTTTTCGCCCGCGCAGCTGCCCGATGCGGGCGGCCGCAAGCTGGTGCTGAACTGTGCGGCGGGCGGGCGATCCGCCCGGGCCCTTGCCGCGTGCGAGGCAGCCCGCGCATCGGTGGACGGGCATCTGGCCGGCGGCATCGGCGCCTGGGCGGCTTCGGGCCTGCCGGTCGAGCGCGGGGCCTGACGATGCGCGCAGCGCTTGTCCTCGCCGCGCCGCTCGCGCTCGCGCTGGCGTCGTGCGGCAGCGAGCCGGAGGCCGCAAGGCCGAAGGCCGAAGCCGCCGCAGCGGGGGAGCGCCTGATTGTCGCCAGCACACCGCTGGTCGACATGGCCGACGTGCCGGCAACCGTCACCACGCGCGACATGGCAGAGGCGCGGGCCCGGATTCCGGGCGTCATCACGCGCCTGCATGTGCGCGCCGGGGACAGGGTGTCTGCCGGCCAGCCTGTCGCCACCATCACCGACACGCGCCTCGGGCAGGAAGCGGCTGCCTATGGCGCCGGCGCGGCTGCCGCCGAAGCGCAGGCAGCGCGGGCGAAGGCCGATCTTGATCGCATCCGCTTCCTTCACCGCGAAGGCGTCTATGCCCGGGCAAAGCTCGACGAGGCGGTCGCCGCCTCGCGGGCGGCTGATGCGATGCTGGCGGCGGCCCCCGCCCACCCGGGCGCGGGGGAGGCGGTGGAAGGGCCGGGCGTGGTGCGCGCGCC
>NZ_JAYRCW010000126.1:0-5709 GCF_041909755.1 Sandaracinobacter sp. | reverse complement strand
AGAAGGGCGGCAAGCCCCGTCTTGGCGCGCCGCCAGTCCACTCCGTCGGTCAAATGCCTGCCCCCCGGCTAAGGCGTCAGGCGGCGCGGACGCGGGTGATGGCGTCCTCGAACATGCGCTGCTGGTCCGGCCCCTCGAACTTGCCCCACTCGCTCTTGTCCATGCCCACGCCGGTCGGGAAGACGATCGGGTTGTCGCGATAGGATTCCGGCATCAGCGCCTTCGCTGCGAGGTTCGGCGTCGGATAGAGGATGGTTTCCGCGATATGCTTGCCGGCTTCGGCATCCAGCAGGAAATTGATGAACTTGTGCGCCAGTTCCGGCCGCGGCGCGCCCTTGGGGATCGCCAGCGTGTCCGCGTTCAGCAGCGAGCCTTCCTTCGGCACCACGAAGCCGATGTCCGGGTCTTCCGCGGCGATCTGGGCGATGTCCCCGTTGAACTCCATCACCAGGTCCACATCGCCCGCCAGCAGCAGGTCCTGGCCGTTGTCCTCGTGGAAGGTCTTGATGTTGGGCTTCTGCCGGATCAGCATTTCCTCCACCTGCTTCACGGTGGCGGCGTCGATCCCGTTCAGCGACTTGCCCAGATATTTCGCCCCCAGCCGGATCAGGTCGGCCGCCTCCGAAAGCAGCGCGATGCGGCCCTTGTACAGGTCGCTGTCGTACAGCCACTTCCAGCTGTCGGGCACGCCGTTCACGCGCGACTTGCGGTATCCGATGCCGGTGACGAGCCAGGTATAGGGCACGCTGTGCTTGGGCGCCGGGTCATAGTCGTTGCCCAGGAATTCCGGCGCGATGTTCTTGATGTTGGGGATCAGCGCCATGTCCAGCGGCGTCAGCATGTCGGCCTGGCGCATCCGCGTCACGAACTCGTTCGAAGGCACGATCACGTCATAGCCGGGGTTGCCGGCCTTCAGCTTGGCGAACAGCTCGTCGTTGGTCGAAAAATAGCTGGTCTGCACCTTCACGCCGCTGGCCTTCTGGAAGTCGGCGAGCGTCGTTTCCCCGATATAGGTGTCCCAGGTGTAGAAATTCAGCTTGTCCCCGCCGGCGTCCCCGCCGCCCTTGCCGCAGGCCTGCAGCGAAAAGCCCACCGCCGCGACGCCAAGCCCCGCCAGCAGCGACCGGCGCGACATCGATGAACGGCGGCCCGTGCCGGCCCCGTCTGCCCCATCCTCGAAAGCCGTCATCCCCCGCTCTCCTCGCCGCTCAGTTGCCGATGCGCAAAGTCGTAGAACAGGCGGGCGGCGAAATGTAGCCCCATTGTGCGCTGCAAGAGGAAAGCTGCGCCGCTCGCCTCAGCGCTTGCGCGGCGGCGCATCTCCAACTCGCCTCAGCGCTTGCGCGGCGGCGCGTCCCCACTGCCCTGTTCCACCAGCTGGCGCAGCGTTTCGTCGTTCAGGTCGCCCGGTTCCGCCAGAAGGTCCGCCACCTGCACCTGCTGTCCGCGATCCCGCGCGGAAAGCCCGGCGACCCCGGCCGAACGCCGGCTTTCCACATTGCTGTCGCGGGCCACGCGCGTCGGCCCGCCCAGCACCACCGCGATCAGCCGTCGTCCGTCCCGCACGGCAGAGGCCGCCAGCGTGAAGCCAGCCGCATTGGTGAAGCCGGTTTTGATGCCGTCCACGCCGGGCATGGTGCGCAGCAGATGGTTGTGGTTGGGCAGCACCTGGTTGCCGAACACGAACTGCTGCTGCTGGTAATAGCTGTAATATTGCGGGAAATTCCGGATCGTCGCCTGCGAAAGGATGAAGATGTCCCGCGCGGTGGTGATCTGGCGGGAATCCGGCAGCCCGTTGGGGTTCACGAACCGGCTGTTCGTCATGCCCAGCTGCTTCGCCCGCACCGTCATCAGGCGGGAAAATTCCTCGGTGCTGCCGGCGATATGTTCCGCCAGCGCCACGGAAATATCGTTGGCGGACTTGGTGGCAAGGCTGCGGATGGCCTGGTCCACCGTCAGGCTCTCGCCCGCCTTCAGACCAAGTTTGGAGGGGCGCTGGCTCGCGGCGTTCCGGCTCACCACCACCCGGTCGTCCAGCCTCAGCTTCCCGGCCGCCAGCTGTTCGAACACCATGTACAGCGTCATCACCTTGGTGATGGAGGCGGGGAAGCGCTGCATGTCGGCCCGGCGCGAATACAGCACCTCGCCGGTTTCGGCGTCGGCCACGAAGGCCGCATATTTCTGCTGGTCGAACAGGCTCAGCGCCTCGGCGGGTGCGGCGGCGGAAAGCTGCACCGTCAGCCCGGTCAGCGCGGCGGCGACTGCAAGGGAACGTACCGACATGCCAAAGGGATAACACAGGGCGGACTCGCGCCGCTAGAGTCCTCCGCGCCCGTTCCGGTGGCATTGCCGCGCCACAGGCCCTATCTGGCGCAATCATGGCAGCGCTTCCCGATCCCCTCTGGCGGCCGTTCCCCGGCCTCTCGGACTATGCAGGCACCGTCGCCGCGATGGAGGCGCATGTCGAACGGATGGCGGCCGGCGCGGCGGCCGAAGAGATCTGGCTCGTCGAACATCCGCCCCTGCTCACGGCGGGCACCAGCGCCGATCCGGCGGAACTTCTCGCGCCGGGCCGTTTCCCCGTCCATCCGGTCGGGCGGGGCGGGCGCTTCACCTATCATGGCCCCGGGCAGCGCGTCGTCTATCCCATGCTCGATCTGGGCCGCCGCGGCCGCGATGTGCGGCGCTATGTCGCCGCGCTCGAGGCATGGGCGGTCGCAGCCCTTTCGGATTGCGGGATCGAAGCCGGCATCAGCGAGGCAGGCACGGGCATCTGGGTGGAAACGGCAGAAGGCCTGCGCAAGATCGGCGCCATCGGTGTCCGGGTCCGGCGCTGGATCAGCTTCCACGGGCTTGCCCTGAACGTCACGACCGATCTCGGCCACTATGACGCCATCGTGCCGTGCGGCATCGCGGCCTTCGGGGTCACCCGTGCCGCCGATCTGGCCCCGGACGTGACGATGGCGCGCGTCGATGCGGCGCTTCGGCTCAACCTGCCCGTTTTGATGCACTCCCTGTCGGCCCCGGAACCGCCGCGCATCAAGACGCTTGAGGCCCATCCGGATTGCCGCTAGGCTCACCCCCGGTTCGGGGTCGGTAGGGACCGAAAGCTCCAGAACTTTTGCAAAAGACAAACCAGGAGTCAGATAATGGGTGACGTTCTCCAGAAGGTGAAGGCTGCCGCGCTCGTGACCGGCGCTGCTCTGTTCGTTGTTGCTTGCGGCGGCGCCAAGCCGGCCGAAGAAGCTGCCGCCCCGACCGAAGCGGCTGCCGTTGAAGCTGCCCCGGCCGACATGGCTCCGGTTGACGCCGCTGCCCCGGTTGACGCTGCCGCTCCGGCTGCCGACGCTGCTGCCGCCGCCACCGACGCTGCTGCTGCCGCGACGGACGCTGCTGCTGCCGCCACCGACGCGGCTGCTGCTGCCGCTCCGGCGGAAGCCCCGGCCAAGTAAGCTGGCTGGATTCGACCAACAGGTCGATTGGTTCCGGAAAGGCCGCCCCGCAAAGGCGGCCTTTCTTGCAAGTGGAGGGAGAAGAGTATGAGCCTCACAGAAATCACCCAGGGCATGTCCGAGCGCGTCGCGAAGAACGGCGGGATTGCCGGCAAGGTCGTCACGTTCGACTTCGGCGATGATGGCGCTGTCCGCATCGACGGCACGGCCAGCCCGGCCGCCGTCAGCAACGACAATGGTGCCGCCGACTGCCGCGTGAAGGTCTCGATGGCCGACTTCATCGACATCGCAGACGGCAAGCAGAATGCGCAGATGGCCTTCATGATGGGCAAGCTGAAGGTCGAAGGCGACATGGGCATCGCCATGCAGCTCGGGAAGATCCTGGGCTGATGCCGGTTCTCCGCAAGGTTTCGCCCGTCGGGCTCGCCGCGCGCGCGGCATGCCTGATGCTTGGCGGAATTCTTGCCGGCACGGGGGCCGGGGCGATGACAGCTCCGGCGCCCCTCGCTGGCGTCAACACCAGGGAAGGCCGGGCCGAAAAGGTCTGGGCGCTCCGCTCCGGCCTCAATGTCGCGGCGCTCCAGTGCCAGTTCTCGCCGTTTCTCGCCACCGTGCCGACCTACAATGCCCTGCTGCGCCAGCATTCGGACGAGATGGCAGAGGCCTTCAAGCAGATGACCGGCTATTTCGTGCGCACCAAGGGCCCCAAGGCGGGCCAGCGCGCGTTCGACACCTATGCGACCCGCTCCAACCAGAGCTGGGCCAGCTTCGACGGCCAGGTCAGCTTCTGCAATCAGGCCGCCCTCGTCGGCCGCCGCGCGCTTGCCGTGCCCAAGGGCCAGCTTGCCGATTTCGCCGCCGTCGAACTCCCGGCCCTGCGCGACAGCCTCGGCCAGCCGCAGCCGCACATCCTCGCCCCGAAACTCGAATGGGCGATCGTCCCGCAGCTGACGGATCCGTGCGCGGGCAAGTCCCGCTGCCGCTGACGGCATTCCGGCCCGCGCCGGCCGCAAATGCGCGCCCGTAACGGCGCCGCCATCGACAGCGGTTCCCGGAGTCCGGTACAGGCGCGGCCAGAACAGGAGGCACCATGGGCATCACCCGCATCGATCCCGGCCCGCGCATGAGCGAGGCCGTGATTCACGGCGACACCATCTATCTGGCGGGCCAGATCGGCGCACCCGGCGCAGACATTGAAACGCAGACAAGGGCGGTTCTCGCAGAGATTGACGAGCTGCTCGACAGGTGCGGAACCGACAAGCACCACATCCTGATGGCCACCATCTGGCTGGCCGACATCACCGACTTCGCGGGCATGAACAGGGTCTGGGATGCCTGGGTGTCCCAAACCGCGCCGCCGGCCCGCGCGACAGGTGAATCCCGGCTGGCGGCGCCCGAGTACCGGGTAGAGATCATCATCGTCGCCGCACTAAAACCGGCCGGCTGATCCACCTGCGGCCAGGGCCCTGTTCATCGGCGAACAGGGCCATCGAAAGCCACGGGGCTCCGGCAGCACGCACACAGGCGCGGAACGCGGCCACCGTCTGCCGCAACCGGTTCGCCTCTCCGCGGCGCCAGCGGCCAGAGCGCGAGATCTCAAACCATCAATGAAAAATGTCTCAAGGCATCGACGGACCTGGCCGGACGCGCCGCTGGTGACCCCTACGGGACTCGAAAAATCTCAGCAACATATTGTTTCTTATATCAATTTCACAACCCAACTTTTGGAGGGCCCCAATTTCGGCCCCACTCTACCTGCTTATCACCGAGCAATTTCTCCCCGAACACAGGATCCAAAGCGCCCTGCAGGCAGACTTAGTGTGAAGACCAGTGAATATGCTGGATGCGCCAGCCCGCGGCTGATTTTCGCAGGATCATCGTTTCGGTCGTAACACTGTCCACCGGCTTTTCACGCCAGGTTCCGGTCGTCTGGCCCTCGGTCAGAACCCATGCGGTCTGGCCGTCTCCGTCGCCCCTTCGGCTGGTAATGGCCTGCTCGGTCACGGCAGCGAACTTGGCATCCGCAGGCAGATGGTGTGCGGCATATTCCGCAGCAGACCGTTCCACCGCCCCGCCTTCGAAGATCAGCGCATCGTCCATCAGGCAGCCGCGCGCAGCAGCCAGATCTCCACGCTTCAGCGCGGCGTGGAATGCGTCCACCACGGCCACGGCTTCGGTCGCCGCTGGTGCAACGATGGTGCTGCCCGCAGCAGGCTTGGCTGGCCCATGGGCCGATGCCGAAGCGGAGCCGGTGGCG
>NZ_JAYRCW010000125.1:0-5808 GCF_041909755.1 Sandaracinobacter sp. | reverse complement strand
ATCTGAAGAGCACGCAATATGCGCAGGCGACCGCCGCCAGCCACGACCTCGACACGCTGTTCGGCTATTATGACATCGTCAACGACAGCAACAGCTATTGGGACTTCCTGCCCAGCGCCAACATCAGCTTCAACGCGTCGGATGATGTGGTGCTGCGCGGCGCCGTTGCCCGGGTGATGTCGCGGCCGGGCTATGCCGATCTGGCGGGCGCCTTCTCTCTCAACGACCTCGCGCTGACGGGGACGGCTGGCGGGAATGTCGATCTCGATCCCTATCGCGCCTGGCAGTTCAACGTGGCGGCGGAATATTATTACGCCCCCGAGGCGCTGATCTCGGTGAACCTGTTCTACCTGAAGGTGCAGAGCTACGTCACCACGGCGACGACGAGCCGCTGGTTCGTGACCGAGCAGAATCCGAACGGGGCCTGGTTCCTGGTCACGTCTCCGGTGAACGGCCCGGGCGGCCGCAACCAGGGCGTGGAAGTGAACTGGCAGCAGCCGCTGTTCTCGGGCTTCGGCCTGCTCGCCAACTATACCTATTCCGACGCGAAGAACGACGACGGCGACGTGATGGACGGCAATTCGAAGCACAGCTTCAACCTGACCGGCTATTACGAGAACGAGCTGCTGTCGGCGCGGCTGGCCTATGGCTACCGCTCCAAGTTCCGCTCCGGCATCGATCGCGCCACGCCGATGTGGCAGGATGATTTCGGCCAGCTCGACGCTTCGCTTCAGCTGCGGATGAACAAGAATGTGTCGCTGACGCTGGACGCCCAGAACCTGACGAACTCGAAGCTTTACTACTTCGTCGGCGACAAGAGCGTGCCGCGTGCCTGGTACAACAATGGCCGCACCTTCTGGCTTGGCGCGCGCTTCTCGCTCTGAGCAAGACAGGCGGGCGAAATGCGGGCACAAGCTGACGGCATGCGGTTCGCAATTCTGCTCCTTCCCCTGATCGTTGCCTCCGCCGCCGTGGCGGCGGAGGTGCCGATGCTCCTGCCTCGGCCCTCGTCCATGCAAATGGGGGAGGGCGCCTTTTCGCTGGCGGGGCAGCGGGTTTCGGGGCTGGACGACGGCAGCCGGGCGGCGGCTGCGCGCTTCATCGACCTGCTGGGGCGATCGGGCGGGCCGGCGCTTTCGCAGCATCCCGACGGCCGGATCCGTTTCGTGCGGGACCCCGCGATCCGGGCTGCCGAAGGCTATCGGCTGGCGGTGACGCCGGACGGCGCGGAGGTTCGGGCCGCAACCGACGCAGGCCTCTATTATGGGGCCGTCACCCTGTGGCAGCTGGCGGACGGGGGGCGGTTGCCCGCCATCGCGATCGAGGACGCGCCCGCCTTCGGCTGGCGCGGCCTGATGATCGATAGCGCCCGGCATTTCCAGCATCCGGACGAGATCAGGGCGCTGATCGCGCGGATGGGCGAGGCGAAGCTGAACCGGCTGCACTGGCACCTGACGGACGACCAGGGCTGGCGGCTGCCGGTGGCGAAGCACCCCCGGCTGACGGAGATCGGCGGTTGCCGGCGCCCGGCAGGCGCGGCCGGAACCGGCGCGGACGGGCAGCCGGTGCGCTATTGCGGCCATTACAGCCGCGCGGAGATCCGCGACATCGTGGCCGTTGCCGCCGCGCACCATGTGACGATCGTGCCGGAAGTGGATGTGCCCGGCCATGCGACGGCGGCGGTCGCCGCGCTGCCGGAACTGGCCTCGACACCGAACCCGCCGGCCGAGCCGTCGTCAGACTGGGGCATCCTGCCCAATCTGTTCAGCGCCGAGGACACGACGTTCGCGCTGCTGAAGGATGTGATCGACGAGCTGGTCGGCCTGTTTCCGGGGCCCTACATCCACCTGGGCGGCGACGAGGCCGTGAAAGACCAGTGGAAGGCCGATCCGCGCGCGCAGGCGCGGATGAAGGCGCTGGGGCTGACGACCGAGAACGAGTTGCAGGGCTGGTTCATGGCGCGGCTGGGCGCGCATGTGGCCGCTCACGGCCGCCGCATGATCGGCTGGGACGAGATCCTGGAGGGTGGCGTTCCCGCTGACGCCACCGTGATGTCGTGGCGGGGGATCGACGGCGCCGTGACGGCGGCGAAGGCGGGCCACGACACTGTGCTGTCGCCCGCGCCGATCCTGTACCTCGATCATCGCCAGAGCGCTTCGGCCGACGAACCGCCGGGCCGGGGCGAGATCGTGAGCTGGAAGCGGCTGTTCGGCTTCGATCCGGCGCCCGCCGGGCTGACGGCGGCGGAGCGCGGCCATATCCTGGGGCTTCAGGCCAATATGTGGACCGAGCATGCCCGGACGCCTGAGTTCCGCACGCGGCAGATCTGGCCGCGCGGACTGGTGGTCGCGGAACTGGGATGGTCCCATCCGGTGGGGGACTGGGCCGATTTTGCGCAGCGCCTGTTCGCGCGGATGCAGCGCGACCGGGCGCTGGGCCATGGTTTCAACGAAACGCCGCTGGCGCCGCTGGCGGCGATGTCCGCCGCGGGCGGGGCGATCCGGGTGACGCTGTCGCAGCCGGCGGAGATCGGGAAGCTGCGCTATACCACGGACGGCTCCGCACCGACGCCGGCCTCGCCGGAGGCCGACGCGCCGCTGCTGCTGGCCGCGCCCGCCACGATCCGCGCCCGCGCCTTTCTGGGTGCGCAGCCGACCGGGCCGGAAGCGCGCTTCGAGGCGACGGGGGCGGCGCTGAGGAGCCGCCATGTCGCTGACATGGAGCTGTGCAGCAACAAGCTGCCGCTGCGGCTGGAGGATGACGGGGAGACGAACGGTGTCCGCCACATCCTGTGGGGCGATATCATGAACAACTGCTGGTTGTGGCGGCAGGCCCCGGCGGCCGGCGCCCGCCGGGTGGTCGCGACGGTCGGTTCGGTGCCCTATAATTTCTCCCTTGGGGCCGACATGGCGCAGGTGAAGTTCGCCGTGCCGCGAACGCCGGGCGGTGAGCTGGAGATCCGGCTGGGCAGCTGCGAGGGCCGCCTGCTGGCGAGCCTGCCGCTGACGCCTGCCGCAGGAAACGCCGGGCTGAGCCGGCTGGAAGGCCCGATCGAGGCGCTGCCGGGGCCGGCCGCGGATCTGTGCCTGCGCTTCACCCAGAAGGATGCGGACCCGCTGTGGATGATCGAGCGGCTGGAGCTGAAATGATCGAGTTGCTGAGCCCGCTTTCCGGGTGGGTGGCCCCGCTGTCCGAACTGCCGGACCCGGTGTTCGCCGAGGGCATGCTGGGCGGGGGCGTGCAGATCGACCCGACCGAGGGGTTGCTGGTGGCCCCTGCGGCCGGGCGGATCGAGAGCATCCATTCCGCCGCCCATGCCATCACGCTGGCGTGCGATGCGGGGCCGGCGCTGCTGCTGCATGTGGGGCTGGAGACGGTGGCGCTGGGCGGGCGCGGCTTCGAGCCGCTGGTGGCGGCGGGGGACCGGGTGGCGGCGGGGCAGCCCTTGCTGCGCTTCGACCTCGACCTGCTGGCGCAGGCGGCGCGCAGCCTTGCGACCCCCATCCTTGTCACCAATGGCGAGGCGTTCCGCATCGCATGGGCCGGGGCCGGGCTGATCGCGGCGGGCGAGCCCCTGATGCGGCTGGAGGCGGTTGACGCAGCGGCGCGGACGGGCGGGGCAGCCGGGCCGGTGGCCGCGCGGGATCTGGTGCTGCCGCTGGCGCATGGCCTGCACGCGCGGCCGGCCGCGCGGCTGGCGCGCGAGGCGGCGCGTTTCGATGCTGCGCTGCGCATCGGCAGCGGCGACCGGATGGCGCCGGCCGACAGCCCCGTCGCCATGCTGGCGCTGGCATTGCCGCACGGGGCGGCGATCCGGCTGGAAGCGACCGGCCCTGAGGCCGAGGCGGCGCTGGACGCGGTGGCGGCGATGATCGCAGGCGGCATGGGCGAGTTCCGCGCCGCGGGCGCCGCACCCGGCAGCGCGGACGCGGCTGCCGGCCTGCCGCCGGTGCTGACGGGCGTGCGGGCTTCGCCCGGCCGTGCGATCGGCCCGGCCTTTCATTTCCGCCGCCCGGAAATCGCGGTCCGCACGTCGTTTCTGGGGGCCGACACCGAACTGGCGGCGCTGGAGTATGCCCGCAAGGCCACCGCCGCAGCGCTGGCGCAGGCGGCCGGGGGCGAAGGCGCGGCGGCCGATATCGCGGCCGCGCATCTGTCGTTCCTGGATGACCCCGCCTTGCTGGATGCGGCGCGGCGCGGGATTGCGGGCGGCGCGAGTGCCGGGGTTGCATGGCAGCGCGCGACGGACGGATTCGCCGCATTGCTGGCGGGGGCCTCGCGCCGCTTCGCGGAGCGGGTGGCCGACCTGCGCGACGTGGAGCGGCAGCTTCTGGCGGCGCTGGCCGGCGAATCCGGCGAACAGGCCCTGCCGCCGCCGGGGGTGATCCTTCTGGCCGATGACCTTGCCCCTTCGGACCTGATGGCGCTGGCCGGTGTGGGCCTGGCCGGGATTGCGGGGGCGGACGGCGGCCCGACCTCTCATGTCGCGATCATCGCGCAGGGGCTTGGGCTGCCGATGGTGGCCGCGCTGGGGCCGTTGGGGGCGATCCCGGACGGGCGGATGCTGCTGCTGGACGCGGATGCGGCGAGCCTGGAATCCGCGCCGGACGAAGCCCGGCTGGCGGCGGCGCGCGCGACGGCCGAGGCGGCGGCGGCACGGCGGGCGGCCGCGCTGGACACGGCCGCGCTGCCCACGGTGACGCGCGACGGGGTGGCGATCGAGCTGTTCGCAAACCTGGGCTCGGTGGCGGACGCCCGGATGGCGGCTTCGCAGCACGCAGAGGGTTGTGGCCTGCTGCGGACCGAGTTCCTGTTCCTGGACCGGGACACGCCGCCGACGGAGGAAGAGCAGCGGCGGGACGTGCAGGCGATTGCCGACGCGCTCGGGCCGAAGCCGCTGGTGGTGCGCACGCTGGATATCGGCGCCGACAAGCCCGCCCCCTGGCTGGACCAGCCGGCGGAAGAGAATCCGGCGTTGGGCCTGCGCGGCATCCGGCTGCAGCTGGCGCGGCCGGCGCTGCTGGAAGCGCAGTTCCGCGCGATGCTGGCGGTGGATGCGCCGCTGAGCCTGATGCTGCCGATGGTGGCCCATGCAGCGGAGCTGGCGCAGGCCCGCGCGCTGCTGCTGCGGCTGGCGGCCGAGGCGGGGCGCGCGCCGCCGCCGCTGGGCATCATGGTGGAAACGCCGGCGGCCGCGCTGATGGCGGAAACGCTGGCGGCCGAGGCGGATTTCTTTTCGATCGGCAGCAACGATCTTGCCCAATATGCGCTTGCCGCAGACCGGACCAACCCGGCGGTGGCGGCCACGCTGGACGGGCTGCACCCCGCCGTGCTGCGCCTGATCGCGCAGACGGTGGCGGGGGCGGCGACGCGCGGGCGCTGGGTGGGCATCTGCGGCTCGCTCGCCGCGGATCCGCAGGCTGTGCCGATCCTGATCGGGCTTGGACTGACCGAGCTTTCGGTGCCGCCCGCCGCCGTCGCGGAGACGAAGGCGGCCGTGCGCGGCCTTTCGATGGCGCAGTGCCGCGCGCTGGCCGCGCGGGCGCTGGCCGCCCCGGATGCGGCGGCCGTCCGCCGCCCGGGCCTTCTGGAGGAAGCCGCATGAGAGGGTTGCTGGAACGGATGCAGCCGCTGGGCCGGGCCTTGATGCTGCCGATCGCGGTGCTGCCGGTTGCCGCGCTGCTGCTGCGGCTGGGCCAGCCCGACCTGCTGGACATCCCCTTCGTCGCGGCGGCCGGGGCCGCCATCTTCGATCACCTGGGCCTGATCTTCGCCATCGGCGTGGGCGTCGGCCTTGCGAAGGACAAT
>NZ_JAYRCW010000124.1:0-6046 GCF_041909755.1 Sandaracinobacter sp. | reverse complement strand
GCGCCCCGGCGGACGACGCGCCTTCGTCCGGCGATCCTTCGTCCATGATGATCGTGCATGTCTCCATCGACTATCTGGCGGAGGGGCAATATCCCGACGATGTGGACGCCGCGCTGACAGTGACGGAGATCGGCAGATCCAGCTTCCGGCTGGGATTGGGGCTGTTCCAGAAGGGCCGGGCGATCGCGCTGGCCGAGTGCGCGATGGTGAACCTCAGCAACCGCCGCCCCGCCGCCATCGAGGGCGGGCTTCGTGCCGCGCTGGAGGCGCTGAAGCGATAGAAGGCCCGCCGGGCGGCTAGCGCGCGGCGCGGATGAAGGCGCCGCCCAGGATCCGGCCGCCATCGTAGCAGACGGCCGCCTGCCCCGGCGCAACGCCGAACTGGGGTTCGGGGAACAGCAGGTGCGGCGTTTCGCCCCCGAACAGGCGCGCGGCCGCCAGCGGGGCCATCGAGCGCAGCTTCACCTGCACATCGAGCCCGTCGGCGGGGATGGGCCCGGCGAGCCAGTTCAGCGGATCGAGATCGACCCGGCTGACCGCCAGCGCGGACCGGGGGCCGACGACCAGCCGGTTCGCCTCGGCCTCCAGCCGGACGACATAGAGCGGCTCTGCCTGGCCGCCGATTTCGATCCCGCGCCGCTGGCCGACGGTGAAGCCGATGAGGCCGGGGTGGCGGCCCAGCACCCGGCCCGCCATGTCCACGATGTCGCCGGGGCGATCCGCGCCGGGGCGCAGCTTCGTCACGACGGCGCGGTAATCGCCATTGGGGACGAAGCAGATATCCTGGCTGTCGGGCTTGGCGGCAACGCGCAGGCCGAAATGATCCGCCAGCAGGCGCACCGTCGGCTTGTCGAGCCCGCCCAGCGGGAAGCCGAGGCGGGCGAGCTGCGCCGGAGTTGTCGCAAACAGGAAATAGCTCTGGTCCTTGGACGGATCCGCCGCGCGGTGCAGTTCCGGGCCCGATGCGCCTTCGAGTCGCTGCACATAATGGCCGGTCAGCAGCGCCTCAGCGCCCAGATCCGCCGCCACGCCCAGCAGGTCACGGAACTTCACAGTCTGGTTGCAGCTGATGCAGGGCACCGGGGTGCGGCCTTCGAGATAGCTGTCCGCGAAGGCCTCCATCACCTCGGTGCGGAAGGCGGAGGCATAGTCGAGCACATAGTGGGCGAACCCCTGCGCATCGGCCACGGCGCGGGCATCCGCGATGTCGGATCCGGCGCAGCAGGCCCCTTCGCGCGCGGGCGCGGCCTCGTGATCCGAAAGGCGCAGCGTGACCCCGATCGTCTCGCAGCCGTGCCAGTGGGCGATGGCGGCGACCACGCTGGAATCCACCCCGCCCGACATGGCGACGACGACGCGGGTGCCGGGCGCGGGAAGCCGCGCCGAAATGTGACGAAGTGCCTCCTGAACGGCCCCTTCGGGCCCGGATGCTCCCCCGGTAACAATGCTTTGCACCACTTCGGCCACGTTTCGGGTTACCTGACAATCATCGTTGGTCTCAAGGCGGGCACAGACCTGCCGTTGCTTGGGAGAAGGCAGGCAACAGTCCGACGACAGAGGCTGGAGCGCGTGCACCGCGCTTTCGCCCGGGAACGGCCCACATGGGCAGTCCGGGGGGAAAGCACAAGGTGCCTGGATCCGACCGGGGTTTGACTGGCCCCGAAGGAGACGCGGTCCGAAGGCCGGGAGACGCCAGGTGCGGATTGGGCAGGTGAGGCTGCCCGGACCGCGCGGGAAGCGGACACCGGCCGGCGGGAATGGCCCCGACCGCCGGAAGAAGTGGCTGCCGGAAGGCAACGATGGCGGCCGGGTTGCGTGCAACTGCTTTGTCGGAAGAGCAAGGGTTAGACACATGAACGAACAAGAGGCCAAGGCGCTGACGACTGCTGGATCAAGGGCTGCAACGGCCCACAGCGGTGCGCGCGCCGACGATCAACGGCCCCTCTCTGTTCCCGGCCCCATGGGCGGGACGATCACGCTGGAATCGCTTCCCCCGCCCGATACGCGGCGCTGGGTGGTGCGGCGCAAGGCCGAGGTGATCGCAGCCATTCGCGGCGGTCTGCTGACCGCGGCCGAAGCCTGCGCCCGGTATCGGCTGAGCCCCGAAGAGATCGAGCTGTGGCAGGATTCCATCGACCGCGCCGGGGTGCCCGGCCTGCGCGTCACCCGGATCCAGCTGTACCGCGATTATCCGCTGAAGCCCGCCCCTGCGGAAGCGAAGCGGCCCGAGCCGGTGCATCGCGACCTGAGCCGCACCTGGTCGATCTGACCGCCCGAGATTTTGCTGCGGCGCTGCGCCCCGAAGCGGGGGCAGCGGCCGGAAAGGACGACGAGAGATGACGATGATCGACCATGGCGGCCATGATCCGCTGACCGGAATCGACGCGATCCGCGTGACCGGCCGCCGCGAGGCGGATGCGCTGGACAGCCCGATGGGCGCCGGCATCGCCCCGGCCGCAGCACCCGCCCGCTCCCGCTTCCAGGCGCCGAACGGCAAGACCCGGCTGCTGCTGGTGGAGGACGACCGGCTGCTGTCGGACGCCTTGTCCCGCATGCTGGAGATGGCGGGGTTCACCGTCTATGTCACCGGCTTCGGGGAAGATGCGCTGGACCTGGCCCGCGCCTACCGCTTCGACGTGGTGGTGCTGGACCTGACGCTGCCCGATGTGGCCGGTACGATGGTGCTGCAGCAGCTGCACCAGATGCGGCCGGACACGCCGGTGATCATCCTGTCCGGCGAAAGCGCGCTGGAGAGCAAGATCGAGAATTTCCTGGAAGGCGCGGATGATTACATCACCAAGCCGTTCCACCGCGACGAGCTGCTGGCCCGCATCCATGCGGTGCTGCGCCGCGCCCGCGCCGCCTCTCCGCAAGAGGTGGTGTTCGGACCGCTGGTGCTGGACCTGGTGACGCACCGCGCCGCCGTCCATGGCGTGCCGGTGCCGCTGACGGGGAAGGAATATGCCTGCCTGGAGTTCCTGGCGACGCGCCGGGGCATGACGGTGACGAAGGAGATGTTCCTGGCGCACCTGTATGGCGGGCAGGACGAGCCGGAGATGAAGATCATCGACGTGTTCATCTGCAAGCTGCGCCGCAAACTGTCTGACGCCGGGGCGCCCCCGGTGATCGAGACGGTCTGGGGCCGGGGCTACACCATCGCCAACGAGGCCTGACGGCCTCACCCCGTTTTCGGCGCCATGGCGCCTGCATTCCTGCCCCGTTCAGGCGGCAGCGGCTATCCTGTTTCTCGAACATCCAGGGTTGGATGAGCTTCGGGCCTGACCGTGCCAATGGCGCGCGTCAGGCCCTTCTTTTGCGCGCCTCGGCCAGCGCGCGGATGATGCCGCGCAGGGTCCGCACCTCTTCCTGGGTGAAGTTCGGCCGCGTGAGAAGCCGGGCCAGCGTGCGGCGGGTGGCGGGCGTGCGATCGGGCACATGATAATAGCCGGCCGCATCCAGCGCCTGATCCAGATGGGCGATGAGGCCTGCGACTTCGCCATGGGGGGCAGGCGCATGTTCGGGCGCCGGGGCGGGCGCGGGCGCGGCGGCCTGGAACCATTCATAGCCCAGCAGCAGCACCGCCTGCGCAAGGTTCAGCGACCCATGGCCGGGGTTCACCGGGCAGGTGACGATGGTGGCGACGGGGGCGAGATCGTCCGCCGTCAGCCCTGAACGTTCCGGCCCGAACAGGATGCCGGATTTCAGCCCCTTCGCCGCCGCCTCGCGCATCATCGCCGCCGCCTCGCGCGGGGTGACGACGGGCTTCGGCATGTCGCGCGGGCGCACGGTGGTCGCAAAGGTCAGGTGACAATCCGCCAGCGCCGCCGCGACGCTGTCATGCACGGTCACCGCTTCCAGCACATGATCGGCGCCCGCGGCCGGCGGGCCGGCTTCGGGGTTGGGCCAGCCGTCGCGCGGCTCCACCAGCCGCAGCTGATCCAGCGCGAAATTGCCCATGGCGCGGGCGGCCATGCCGATGTTCATGCCCAGCTGCGGGCGGACGAGGATGAATGCAGGCGCCGTCATGGCGGGGCCGATGCACCAGCGGGGCGCCCGCGTCGAGTCCGGCGCTGGCGGGCGGGCGCGCCAGCGGCTATGCGCGCCGCCATGACAGAGCAGCATCCGATCATGCACAGGCTGGCGGCGCTGCCCCGGCTGCTGGCCTTCGCCGTCGCCGTCGGTGCCGGCGCCCTCGGCGCGCTGGGGTTCGAACCGGTGGGCAGCATCGCCGGGCCGGTGCTGGGGCTGGCGCTGCTGCTGCTGTTGCTGGCGGCCCGGCCGCGCGGGCAGGCCTTTGCGCTGGGGCTGGGCTTCGGCTTCGGCAATTTCCTGTTGGGGCTGACCTGGATCGCGACGGCCTTCAGCTTCCAGTCCGCGATGCCGGTGTGGATGGGCTGGGTGGCGGTTGCCGGGCTGTCGCTGTTCCTGGCGCTCTATATCGGCCTTGCGGCCCTGATCGCGCGGCGGCTGGCGGCGCGGCTGGTACCGCTGGCGCTGATCTTCGCGGGCCTGTTCGCGCTGGCGGAAATCGGGCGCGGGCTGCTGTTCACGGGCTTTGCCTGGAATCCGATGGGTGCGGGCTGGCTGCAGCTGCCGGGCGTGGCGCAGCTGGCGGCGCTGGTGGGGGCGAACGGGCTTTCGGCGCTGGCGGTGATCGCGGGCGGCAGCCTGGCCGCGCTGATCGCGGCGCGGGGCGAGGCGGGACGGCTGCCGCTGATCCTGGCCTTTCCGCTGCTGCTGGGGATCGGGCTGGGCGTGCCGCGCATCCAGAAGCCGCTGCCGCCGCCCACGGGCACGAAGCTGCTGCTGGTGCAGACGGGGGTGGGAATCGCGGACAAGCATCAGGACGGCGGCTTTCAGCGCAGTGTGGAAGCAGCCGTGCTGCGCACGCGGCTGGCCCTTTCCGGCGGGCTGAAGCCGGACCTGGTGATCTGGCCCGAAGCGACCGTTGAATATCCGCTGGAGGAACTGCCGGACCTGCGGCGCGAGCTGGTGGCGGGCCTTCCCGAACAGGCATCGCTGATGACGGGCGGCGTGGCGCTGTGGCGCGATGCGGACGGCAGGATCACGGCCGCCGCCAACAGCGCCTATCTGCTGGACAGCCGCGGCGGGATCCGCGCCCGATACGACAAGGCGCATCTGGTGCCGGGGGGGGAGTATCTGCCGCTGCGTGCCATCGCGGAGCCGCTGGGGCTGGCCCGGCTGGTGCCCGGCGCACTGGATTTCCGGCCCGGCGACGGCCCGGTGACATGGCGCTTCCCGCCGCTGCCGGGGATCGCGCCCAACATCTGCTATGAAATCATCTTTCCCGGCGCGATCGTGGACCGGGCCGACCGGCCTGACCTGATCGTCACCATCTCGAACGACGCCTGGTTCGGCCCATCCGGCCCGCCGCAGCATCATGCGCAGGCCCGGCTGCGCGCCATCGAGGAGGGGCTGCCCGTGGCGCGGGTGACGCCCACGGGCCTGTCCGGCCTGATCGATCCGCGCGGCGGGCTGGTGGAAACCCTGCCCAGGGGCGTCGCCGCGCATGCGCTGGTGGCGGCGCCCGCGCCGCTGAAACCCACGCCGTTCGCGCGGCTTGGCCTGCTGGCGCCGGCGCTGTTCGCGCTGCTGCTGGCGGGATTGGGGTTGATGCTCAACCGCAAAAAGACATAAATAATTCTTTATATCCATTGCAAACAGGCGGGTGAAACGGTAGCGGCAGGCCAGGTACCAGAGGAGCCCCCATGCCCCGCAGCAGCTTCATCTTCACGTCGGAATCGGTGTCGGAAGGCCATCCGGACAAGGTCGCGGACCAGATTTCGGACACGGTCGTCGATTTCATGCTGGCGAAGGACCCGCAGGCCCGGGTGGCGTGCGAGACGATGGTGACGACGAACCGCATCTATCTGGCGGGGGAAATCCGCTGCAAGGGCGTGTTCGACCTGGACGCCCACCCCGACACCGAAGGATGGGCTCCCGGCGTGCGGGACGAGATCGAGCAACGAGTGCGCGGGACGATCCGCGCCATCGGCTCTGAGCAGAAGGGTTTCCACTGGCAGAC
>NZ_JAYRCW010000123.1:0-6311 GCF_041909755.1 Sandaracinobacter sp. | reverse complement strand
TGGACACGGTGGAGGAAGTCTCCATCGACGGCGAAGTGGTGAAGGGGCTGAAGCCGCCCGTTCAACTGCTGCGGGCCGACAAGGCCGCCTGACGGGGCGCCGCCTGATCGGGTCGCCTGACCGGCGATCCCTGACGACCAAATCGGAAGGCCCGTCACCCTGCGGCGACGGGCCTTTCTGCTGCCTGTTCAGGCACGGGCGCCGGGGCAGCCGGGGCCAGCGCCTCGATGCGGACGCTGCGTGCGGCATCCAGCCCTGAATCCCGTTCCAGCCCCGCATCCGCTGCGGATGGGGGCGCGATCTCCACCAGGATGCCCCGGCTTTCCAGCGCGGCCGCGACAGCCTGGCCGCGCGCGATCGCGCGGGCGAGCGGTTCGCGTGTCAGGCGGCGCGGCGTGACGCGGGCGCTGTTCGTGCCGTGGCCGGCAAGCGCCCAGGCCATGGCGTCGAGTGCAGGCGCATCCGCCTCCGTCAGGCCGTCGGCCGGAACCGGCAAGTCGGGCAGGGGGCCGGCGGGGGGGAGGATGCGAACCGTCCAGCCGGGTGAATCCTCCCGAAGCCGGGCTTCGGATTGCATCATGTCCACCAAAGACCGGCCGGGTTCCGCCCGGGCGGTGGCGATCCGCGACACGGGATCGACCGTTACCGCCTCGACCGACACATTGGCGACGAGCGCAAGCCGCGCCGCCATGTCCGCGCGGGCCAGACGTTCATCCTGCGCCGTCGTCGCAGCGGTCGCCTGCGCCCGCTCCAGCGCGGCGCGCTGCCCGCCGCCCTGGTTCACCAGGATCTGGCTGAGTTGCAGGCTGACCGGCACCCCCAGCGAGGCGGAGAGGCGCCGTTCGAGATCGGGATCCGCCTTGTCATGCAGCCGATCGGTGAACACGGTGGCGCGAATGGTGACGCGGTTGCCGCCGAATGTCGGGTCAAGGCTGGCGATGCGGCTCGCCTCCCCGAACTCGGCCTGCACGGCCCGGCGGGCGGTGCGCGTGGCCCACGCTTCCCAGGCGATCTGCTTCAGCGCCAGAGCCAGCGGGATGGCCAGCGCCGCCAGCACCAGAAGCAGCGCCATCGCCTGCGCCCGGGATTGCCGCGGCGACAGATCGGATCCGAAACCATAGAAGCGCGCGATCAGGGTGGCCGACAGCGATATCGCGATGAAGTTGGTGAGGAACAGGGTGAAGGCGCCAGTGAAGATCAGGCTGTTTCCGGTTGCGAGGCCGAAGCCCACGACGGCCAGCGGCGGCATCAGCGCAGTGGCGATCGCCACGCCCACGATGGTTTCGCCGCGGCCCCGAACGGTGGCATAGCCGCCCGCAAGCGCGGAAAAGACAGCCACCAGCAGGTCGAACAGGTTGGGGCGGGTGCGGGCCAGGATTTCCGGTGTGATGTCCTGCAGGGGGGAAAGCAGCACGATGCCGGCCGTGAAGGCGACGGCCAGCACCGTGCCGGCCAGAAGCGCCAGCAAGCTGGCGCGGACCTCGTGCCAATCGAAGGTTGCAAGTGCGAAGCCAAGGCCGATGATCGGCCCCATCAGCGGTGAAATCAGCATGGCGCCGATGATCACCGCCGGAGACGACAGCAGCAGGCCCAGGATCGCGATGCCGGCGGACATCGCGATCATGAAGGCATAGCGGCCAGACCAGCGGGAGTCGCCATGGACCCGTTCCAGCACGGTCGGGTGGTCCACCTCGCTGACGATGGTTCGGCGGTGCCAGGCCTTCAGCTTGCGCAGGGGCCGTGGCGGGTGGTGCGGGGCCGGCGCGGGGCCGGTCGAAGCATCTGCATCAGCCATGATGCTGGGCTAGCACAGGCGGCGGCGGGCGGGAAAGGCGGCTGCTCAGGGTTCGCAATCCGCCTGTTCCGCCTCCTTCTTCTTCTTGCCGCCCATCAGGCCGCCCAGCGCGCCGCCCATTGCCCGGCCCAGGCTGCCGCCGATCCCGCCGCCGGCCGCCTTTCCGGCCTCTGTCGCGGCATCGGGCTTGCATTTCGGCTTGCCGCTGGCCGTGGCCTGCGCGCCTGCGCCGGGTATTTCGTCCATGCCCAGGATCGCGCCTGACCGGGATGCGAAGCGCGCCTTCACATGCCATTCCTGCACCCAGTCCACCTTCGGGTCCTTTGGCCGGGGCGGGTGGATGATATTCTGTTCCGGCCCGTGCGAGGTCAGCAGGATCAGGCCCTGGTTCGCCGCCTTGATGGCTTCCTTCGGGATGGCGCAGCTGGTCTGCGCGGGCGGCATCAGCTGTTTCTTGCCCACCAGCCGCGCGGCTTCCGACGGCGAGATGAAATCAGAAAGGCCGGAGAGGAACGTCTGCACCTCGGAGGAGGACCAGAACACCACGGTCGGCGCGCCGCCTTCGTCCTTGCCGCTCATCAGCTGGGCGAAGTGCCCGGTGGCGCCGGGCACGCTGTTCCAGCTGAGGGTGACCGCGCCAGAGGGGAGCGCCGCCTGCCGGACGGTGACGCCGGCCATGAAATCTTGCTGAAGGCTGAACTGCATGGGCGGCGCGAAATTGCCCGTCACGCTGTGCGCGCCCACAAGGGAGGCGTTCGAGGGCACCTGCCGCGAGCCGTTGGCCTTGTCCGCATTCGGCCAGTCGACGAACGTCGGCCAGGTGCCGGGGCTGGGCGGGCGACTGATGCGCACACGTTCACCGCCGAACAGGCCGGCCGGAACTTCCCCGGCGGCGACCTTCGCGAAATCGATGACGACGGGCTGGCCGGGCCGGGCATTTTCCCCGCAGCCCCAGAACAGCAGCAGCTTGCCCTTCGGCCGCTCGAACTCATCATCGTGGGTGCCGGGCTGGCTCTTGCGCGGGGCGCGCAGGGGAAGCGTGGCCCCCATGTTCATCACCGGCGGAATGGCGTGATCCGCCGTTGCCGCGCCGGATGCGGGCGGCAGCTTCGAGCCCATGTCCAGCAGCAGCATCTTCAGCGGCCCGCCGCCGCCCCCGCCCATCGCCATCCGCATCATGTCGGCAGAGGAGGGCGCGGCGCCGGGAATGCCGAACCCGGCCTGCGTGGAGGCGGACAGCCAATAGACCGTCTTGGGTGGCGTGACCTTCTGCGATTGGGAGGTGACCGGCCCGGCGGCCAGAGCCACGACCGAGATCGCGGCGGCGGCATGGATGCGCTTCATGGTATCTGCCCCTGTAATGCCCTCTCGCCGGGAAGGTTAACCCGAGGGGCGGGCAAGGGGCAAGCCGCGCCGGGCGGGTGGCCCGGCGCGGCCCTGGCCGATCCTATTCGACAGCCGGCAGATAGATCTCGCCACCCTTCGCGCGGAAGGTCTCGCTCATCTCCGCCATGCCCTGCTCGGCGGCTTCGGCGGCCAGGAAGCCATCGGCGGGCTGGTTCTGTTTCATGGCGAAATCGCGCACTTCCTGCGTGATCTTCATGCTGCAGAATTTCGGCCCGCACATGGAGCAGAAATGCGCGGTCTTCGCGCCTTCGGCCGGAAGCGTTGCGTCGTGGAATTTCTCCGCCGTTTCCGGATCGAGGCTGAGGTTGAACTGATCGCGCCAGCGGAATTCGAAGCGCGCGCGGGACAGGGCATCGTCGCGCAGCTGGGCGGCGGGATGACCCTTGGCGAGGTCGGCGGCGTGGGCGGCCAGCTTGTAGGTGATGACGCCCACCTTCACATCGTCGCGGTCGGGCAGGCCCAGATGCTCCTTGGGCGTCACGTAGCAAAGCATCGCCGTGCCGAACCAGCCGATCATCGCCGCGCCGATGCCCGAGGTGATATGGTCATAGCCGGGCGCAATGTCGGTGGTGAGCGGCCCGAGCGTGTAGAAGGGCGCCTCGCCGCAGGCCTCCAGCTGCTTGTCCATGTTCACCTTGATCTTGTGCATCGGCACATGGCCGGGGCCTTCGATCATCACCTGGCAGTCCATGTCCCAGGCGATCTTCGTTAGCTCGCCCAGCGTGTGCAGTTCCGCGAACTGGGCTTCGTCGTTTGCGTCAGCGATGGAGCCGGGGCGCAGGCCATCGCCCAGGCTGAAGCTGATGTCATAGGCGCGCATGATTTCGCAGATCTCTGCGAAGTGGGTGTAGAGGAAATTCTCTTTGTGGTGGGCGAGGCACCATTTGGCGAGAATTGATCCGCCGCGCGAAACAATGCCCGTAACCCGCTTTGCAGTCAGCGGAATATAGGGAAGTCGAACGCCTGCGTGAATGGTGAAGTAGTCCACGCCCTGTTCGGCCTGCTCGATCAGCGTGTCGCGGAAGATCTCCCAGGTCAGGTCTTCGGCCACGCCGCCCACCTTTTCCAGCGCCTGATAGATGGGCACGGTGCCGATCGGCACGGGGGAGTTCCGGAGGATCCATTCGCGCGTGTCGTGGATGTTGCGGCCGGTGGACAGGTCCATCACCGTGTCGGCGCCCCAGCGGATCGCCCACACCATCTTTTCCACTTCCTCAGCCACGGAGGAGGCGACGGCCGAGTTGCCGATGTTCGCGTTGATCTTCACCAGGAAGTTGCGGCCGATGATCATCGGCTCCAGCTCCGGGTGGTTGATGTTGGCCGGGATGATGGCGCGGCCGCGCGCGATTTCCTCGCGGACGAATTCCGGCGTGACGAAATCGGGGATGGCGGCGCCGAAGCTCTCGCCGTCGCGGGCCTTGTTCAGCGCTTCTGCCCGGCCCAGGTTTTCCCGGATCGCGACATATTCCATTTCGGGCGTGATGATGCCGGCCTTCGCATAGGCCATCTGGGATACGGCCTTGCCCGGCAGCGCGCGGAACGGGCGCATGTTGGGGGCGGGGAAGGGCTTCACCTCGCGCGCGCCGGCGCGGGACAGGCCATTGTCTTCGGGGCGAACCTGCCGGCCTTCATAGCGTTCCACGTCGCCGCGCGCTTCGATCCACCGCTCCCTCAGCCTGGGGAGGCCGGCGTTGATGTCGATGGCGACCTTCGGGTCGGTGTAGGGGCCTGTCGTGTCGTAGACGCGGACCGGGGGTTCGTTCGCGCTGGGTTCCAGCGCGATTTCGCGCAGCGGGACGCGGATTTCGGGGTGAAGCAGCCCCGCCACATGAATCTTCCGGGAGGCCGGGAGCGGCCCGGTCGTGACGGATGCGGTTTCCAGATGCGACGGGATGTCGGCCATGTGCACTCCTCCAGTGGTTCGGATGGAAGGCGGGCCACTCGCTTTGCCGCTCCCTCCCTCCGCCGGTGTCAGCCGGATCAGGTTCAGCGGGTCGGAAGCTGCAGCTTCCCTCTCAGCCGCGCATCAGCGGCCCCCCGGGGATACCACAGGATGTATCCCGCAATCACCGGCTTGGCAAACCCGCGCCGGAATGCGACGGCAGGCCCGATGCTGATCGGCCACGCCCAGCCCCGCCAGATGTTCCTGGATGCCCTTGGTTCGGGGCGGCTGCACCATGCCTGGCTGCTGGCCGGGCCGAAGGGGATCGGCAAGCGGGCCTTTGCCGACTGGGCGGCGCTGAAGCTGCTGAGCGGCGGAACGGGACCGGGCGACACGCCGGCGGACGATCCTGCCGCGCAGCTGGTGGCTGCCGGATCGCACCCGGATCACCGCATCCTGACGCCGCCCCTGGAAGGGAAGGGCAGCGCCACCGAATCCATCGTGATCGATCAGGTGCGGGCGCTTGCCGATTTCCTGCACAGCTATCCGGCGATTGCCGGTTGGCGGACGCTGATCGTGGATTCCATCGACGACATGAATCCGAATACTGCCAATGCGTTCCTGAAGGAACTTGAGGAGCCGAGGCAGAAAACGGTCTATCTGCTGGTCAGCCATGCGCCGGCGCGGCTGCTGCCCACCATCCGTTCCCGTTGCCGGATGCTGCGGCTGTTCCCGCTGGCGGATGCCGAAGTCCGCCAGGTGCTGGACGGCGGCGACAATGGCTTTGGCGCGGCCGAAGTGGATTCGATGGTGGCGCTGGCGCGTGGCGCCCCCGGCTCTGTCGTGGCCTTTGCCGGGGCGGATATTGCCGGGCTGGACAAGGCGCTGGACCGCATTGCCGCGGGCGGCGACGCGGCCGCCCTTGCGCGCAGCGTGCAGCCGCAGGCGGCCGGGCCGAAGTTGCAGGCGCTGCTGGCGCTGGTGCCGCAGCGGCTTGCGCTGGCCGCGCGCCGAAACCCGGATCCGCGCCTGCTGGACCTGCATGCCGAGGCCGAGGGCCTTGCCCGCGATGCCGTGCGCCTTGCCTATGACCGGGCACAGGTGGCAATGGCGCTGGCCGATATCGTCGCCCGGGCCGGGCGCATCTAGGAATCGCCCGCGCGGGCCGCATCCAGGACAAGAGATGAGCCGTTATTTCGTTACCACCGCCATTGCCTACCCCAATGG
>NZ_JAYRCW010000122.1:0-6323 GCF_041909755.1 Sandaracinobacter sp. | reverse complement strand
CAAGATCGGCCCACAGGAAACCAACCGCCGAACCAACGCCCGCATCGGGCGGCACCAGGACCGTGCCGATGCCGATGGCCTCGGCGATGCTGGCGGCGTGCAACGGGCCACCGCCGCCAAAGGCGATGAGCGCCCGGCGCGCCGGGTCGGCACCATGCTCGACGGCATGGAGCCGGGCGGCCAGGGCCATCGCCTCATCCACCGCGGCCAGGATCGCGGACGGGCCGGTCGCGCGATCGCCGGCCGCGCCCAGGGTCGCGACTGCCGCCGCGGCCAGCGCGGGATGCAGCGGCACCGTTCCGCCCGCAAAGGCCTCCGGCGACACCCGCCCCAGCAGCAGGTTGGCATCGGTGACCGTGGGCCGGGTGCCGCCCCGCCCATAACAGGCCGGGCCAGGGGTCGAGCCGGTGCCCTCGGGCCCCACGCGCAGTCGCCCCAACGAATCCTGCCAGGCGACCGACCCGCCGCCGGCGCCGATTTCCAGGAGATCGACGCTGGGAACCTTCAGCGGCAGGCCGCTGCCCTTGACGAACTTCTCCATTCGCGCCGCTTCGAAGGTCGAGGTCAGTTGCGGCGCGCCCGCGTCGATCAGCGTCATCTTGGCCGTCGTGCCACCCAGGTCGAAGGCCATGGCCGCGTCGATGCCGTGGCGCCGGGCAAGGCCCGCGGCAAAGATTGCGCCGCCGGCCGGTCCGGATTCGATCAGGCGCACCGGAAAGCGTTGCCCGGTGGCGAAGTCGCACAGCGTGCCGCTGGACAGCATCAGCAGTCGCGGGCAGCCGAAGCCTTCGGCTTCAAGGCGCGCGCCGAGCCGCTTGAGATAGCTTGCGACCAGCGGCTGTACATAGGCATTCGCGGCAGCGGTGGTGAAGCGTTCATATTCGCGGATGACCGGCGCCACCTCTGAAGACAGCGTCAGCGGCAGACCGGGCAGCAGATCCTGCAGGAGGTCGCGCGCCTCCCGCTCATGCGCCGGGTTCACGTAGCTGTTCAGGAAGCAGATCGCGGCGCTTTCCGATCCGGCATCCCGCAGTTGCGCCGCCACGGAGATCAGCGCGGCGCGGTCCAACGGCAGCAGGACCGTGCCATCCGCGGCGATGCGCTCCGGCACTGGAAAGCGCAGGCGGCGCGGCACCAGCGGTTCAGGCTTGCGCAAATCCAGATCGTATTGGGCATAGCGATCCTCGCGTCCCATTTCGATCACGTCGCGGAAACCTTCGGTGGTAACGAGCGCCGTGCGGGCGCCTTGCCGCCCGATCACGGCGTTGGTGGCAAGCGTGGTGCCGTGAACGATGCCGGTGACATCCGCAGGCGTCAGCCCCGCCCGCGCGACC
Source organism: Sandaracinobacter sp. (assembly GCF_041909755.1). Taxonomy (NCBI): domain Bacteria; kingdom Pseudomonadati; phylum Pseudomonadota; class Alphaproteobacteria; order Sphingomonadales; family Sphingosinicellaceae; genus Sandaracinobacter; species Sandaracinobacter sp. The sequence goes on along the minus strand of NZ_JAYRCW010000122.1, from coordinate 4,989 downwards.
AGGTCCCGCACGCCGCCCAATATCGCCTCGTCCGGCGACAGCGTCGTGGTCAGTCGTTTGTCGAACAGGGAGTGCCCATCCGTCAGTTCCAGGAACGTGTCTGTAAAGGTCCCGCCGACATCGACCCCGATTCTTGCCTTCGACACGTCAGATGCAACCCGATGAACCATGAATCGCTGCCAGCAAGCGCGCTGCCGGCAGGCGCGTAAACTTCAATTTATCACCACGGCATGTCGAATAATTCGGCGATGCAGCCAGGAGCGCATCCTGCGCGAAGGGACAGGGCGCATGCGCCCGGCTGGCACCGACAGGTGCGACAACCGACAGCTCCGACATTAGCAATTCAAATGCGAATTATTGACATTGCACCGCACCCCTCCGCGGCTAGGGTTCACTTGCTTTTTCGAAACAGGCGGGGCGGACTCATGGAGACCCGGAGCGCTGTCGCAGCGGGAGCGTCGATCCGGCTGAGCCGCGTCAGCAAGATCTTCCCCTCGCCGAAGGGCCCGGTCGAGGCGCTGGCGAATGTCGAGCTGACCATCGCCCCGGGCGAGTTCGTGTCGATCCTCGGCCCCAGCGGCTGCGGGAAAAGCACCCTGCTGATCGCGATCGCCGGGCTGGAGCCGCCGACGAGCGGCACGATCAGCATTGCCGGGCGCATCGTCGGCGCACCGCGGCGCGAAACCGCGATCGTGTTCCAGGATGCGACCCTGCTGCCCTGGAAGAGCGCGCTTCAGAACGTCCTCTACCCGTCGGAAATCGGGCGTCAGCCGCGCAGCGCGCATGAGCCGAAGGCGCGGGCGTTGCTGCAGCGGGTCGGGCTGGCCGGGTTCGAGGATCGACGGCCGAAGCAATTGTCGGGCGGGATGCGGCAGCGCGTCGCGCTGTGCCGGGCGCTGGTGCAGGACCCCGACGTGCTGCTGATGGACGAGCCCTTCTCGGCGCTCGACGCCATCACCCGCGATGAGATGGCGGAATTGATGCTGGATCTGTGGGGCGAAGGCGGCGGCCGGACGGCGGTGTTCGTGACCCATTCCATTCACGAAGCGGCATTGCTGTCCGACCGAGTGGTGGTCATGCGGCGCCGCCCCTGCGAGGTGATTGCCGACATCACGGTGCCCTTTGCCCGCCCACGCCGCACGACGATCGTCGACGATCCCGCCTTCGTCGCGCTTTGCGCCAAGTTGCGCGGTCTCATCGAGGTGTCGATGGGCCGCCGGAGCAATTCCGCTGCCTGACAGTCTCGACAGCCGCCCGACCTCTTCAGGGCTATCCCATCCCGGCAAGGAACTCATGCGCAGCCGGTGGTTCGCCTATAGCCGCGCCGTCATTCTTCCCCTGCTGACCGGTGGCTGTTTCCTGCTGATCTGGTGGGCGGTCGCCACCTGGAGCGGCCTGCCCGCGGTCGTGCTGCCCCATCCCGCCCAGGTGTGGAAGATCCTGTCATCGAACTTCCCGCTCCTGGCGGGGCATATGTGGCAGACCCTGGTGGAATCGACGCTGGGTTTCCTCATCGCCACCGTGGCGGGCGTGTCGATCGCGATCGTCATCACCTATTCCAACCTGATGCGGCAGGCCTTCTATCCGCATCTCGTGCTGTTCCAGTTGATCCCGAAGGTGGCGCTTGCGCCGCTGTTCGTGGTCTGGCTGGGGATCGGCGCGCCAGCGCGGCTGTCCTTTGCCACCTTCATCGCCTTCTTCCCACTGGTGATCGCAACCTCCCAGGGGCTGACCGAGGTGCCGTCGGATATGCTCAGGCTGTCGCGGTCGCTGTCGGCCACGCGCTGGCAGGTGTTCCGCACCATCCGGTTTCCCTATGCGCTGCCCTACATTTTCGCGGGCATGAAGATCTCGGTCACCATGGCGATGATCGGCATCATCGTCGGTGAGTTCATCGCCGCGCAGAAGGGGCTCGGCTACTTGATCCTGTTTGCCTCGTCCCAGGCCAATACAGCGCTGATCCTCGCGGCGATCGCGCTGCTGTGCCTCGTCGGCCTCGTGCAGTTCGGCATCGTCGTGCTGCTGGAGGGGGTGGTGAAGCGGCATTACGGAAACGATTGACCGGTCGCCGGGACGACCAGTCGGGTGGCCCATTTTCGCGCGGACCGGCGCCGGCGTTCCCGCGCCCGGCAACGGGCTGCGCTCCGCAACCAGAAGGCACCATCGATGTCAGAGGACACGATACTGATCGCAGGCGGAGGCCCGGTCGGCATGACCGCAGCCCTTGCCTTGGCCCGGAAGGGCATGCCCGTCCGCGTCTTCGAAGCGACTGATGGCTTCGCCAGCGATCCGCGGGCCTCCTCGATCCACCCGGCCAGCCTGGATATCCTGGAACCCCTTGGGCTGAATCCCGAGATCCTGCGCCTCGGGCATCACGTCCACACCTGGCAGTTCTGGGACCGGATCGACGGGCCCCTCGTCACGCTGCATCTGTCGGAACTGGCGGGGCTCACCCGGCATCCGTTCCGCATCCAGCTGGAACAGCACGTGCTGTGCGGGCTGATGGCGGATCAGCTTCGCACCCTCGGGGTCGAGGTTGAGTTCGACAGCCGCATCGCCTCGGTCACGCAGGATGACAGCGGGGTCGGCGCGGCGATCGAAACCCCGGGAGGCATGGTGCCAGTGCGGGGGCGCTACCTCGTTGCCGCCGATGGTGGTCGCAGCGGCATCCGGAAGTCCCTGGACATTCCCTTCGAGGGCTACAGCCTGTCCGAGCTGTTCGTCGTGGTCACGACGCTGCACGATTTCAGCCGCTATGGCTTTGAAGACGCCTGCCATTTCGCCGACCCCGATGAATGGGCGACGCTGTTCCGGGTGCCCAATGCCAGCGGCGACCCTTTCTGGCGCGTTTCCATGCCCGTGCTGCCCGGTGTCCCGCGCGAACAGGCCGCCGAGTTCGAGGTCTGCTCCGATCGCCTGCAGGTGCTGATCGACCCCGGCCATCGGGTAACGGTGCTGCATTCGAACCTCTATGGCGTGCAGCAGCGCGTCGCCGGGCGCTTCCGCGAAGGCCGTGTCCTGCTGGCAGGGGATGCGGCGCATGTGAACGGCCCGACCGGGGCGCTGGGCATGAACTTCGGCGTTCAGGACGCCATGTTTCTGAGCGACCAATTGTCGCGCGTCTACGAGACCGGCGATGACGCGCCACTCGACCGCTATGACCGCCAGCGCCGCACGTTGGCGCAGGCCATCCTGCAGACCCAGCCACAGCAGATCAAAGCCCGGCTGGAGATGCGCGACCCGGAAGAGCGCCGCCGCCGCAACGACAATATGCGCCGCCTCGGCAGCGACCCCGAGCGCCGTCTCGCCTTTCTCAAGGAGCAGTCGATGCTGAACAGCGTCGAACAATCGCTCGCCATCGCCTGACCATCAGCCATCCAACAGGAGCCCCCCAACGATGACCATGGACACTCGACTTTCCAGGCGTTCGGTTCTGGCGGCGGCTGCCGCCATCGGCACCGGCGCCGCATTGCCGATGCCTGCGCTGGCGCAGGGCCGCAGGCGCGTGAAGTTCGCCAATTCCTGGGTGCCCGAAGGCTCGAACCTTCCGGCCTATGTGGCCTTGGGCAAAGGGTACTGGAAGGATCGCGGCTTCGATGTCGAGATCACGCCGCGCGTCGGCGCCCAGCAGATCTACGCCGGCGAATTCGACATCGGTTTCATCAACGGCTCGACGCTGCCGGTGCAGAAAGCCCGCGGCGTCGATCTGATCGCCATCGGCCAGCTCGACTACAAGACCACCATGGGCATCGGCCTGCTGGCCTCCTCGCCGATCACCTCGCCCAAGGGTCTCGAGGGGCGCAAGCTCGGCTCCTCACCCAATTCATCCGAGTATCCATTCCTGCCGGCCTATGCCGAGGCCGCCGGCTTCGATCTGTCGAAGGTCGATCGGATCCAGCTGGACACCCAGGTCCGTGAGACCGCCCTGTTGCAGGGCAATGTCGATGCGATCACCGGTGTCGGTTCGTCGATCCTGTCGAAGCTGGTGCCGCAGGGCCATCGGCTGAAGTTCATGCTGTACAACGATGCCGGGCTGACCCAGCTGATGGGCCAGACGATGGTGGCCACGCCCGCCATGCTGGCGCGCGATCCGCAGATGTGCGCCGCCATTGTCGAAGGCATGATGGAGGCGATCAAATTCACGGCGCTGAATGTCGATGCCGCCATCGCGACATTCCTGGAGCAGGTGCCGGAAATGGCGCTCAACCCGGTGGCGCAGGACCAGCTCAAGCTGTCGCTGGGCATCACCCAGACCATGAACCTGGTGCCTGAGGTCAAGGAACACGGCGTCGGCTGGATGAGCGCCGACAAGTACCTGGGCATGTGGAACCTGGCGCAGACCTATGTGGTCAAGGCAGGCACGCCGGCCCCGGCGATCGACACGCTGATGCTCAACCGCTTCGTCGGCGGGGTGACCTATACCGATGCTGAATGGACGGCGCTGAATGCCCGGCTCGCGCCCTACAAGGCGCTGTTCGCGGTCTGATCCCGGCTCGGTTCCGGCGGAACGGGCTGGTCCAGCCAGTCCTGGAGCCGATCACGGATGCGTCGCAGGCAATGCGACATCGCGGCGGAGAGGGTGCGCCCTCTCCGCACGCAGCAGGCCAGTTGGCCGGCGACCGAGGGCGCACCCTCCAGCGCGACATAGCGGATGCCTGGCCTCAGCGGGTCGATCCCCGGCTGGCGGCGAGCCTGGACGCCGACGCCGAGGCCTGCTTGGACCATGTCGGCCATCAGTTCGAAGGAATTGGTGACCAGCTTCGGCGTCAGATCCAGCCCGGACGATGCCAGCATCGTGTCCATGACCTGCCGCAGCATGATGTCGGGCCCCGGCAGAATGAGCCGCTCGGACACCACCTCCACCAGCGTGACGGACGGCTTCATGGCCATCGGGTGATCCACGGGCATCATGATGTGAAGCTGGGTCGGGCTGGCGGCGATGACTTCGATGTCGCGTCGCGCCATGACCCCGAGGGCAAGGATGATGTC
>NZ_JAYRCW010000121.1:0-6365 GCF_041909755.1 Sandaracinobacter sp. | reverse complement strand
CGGGGGCGGGAGCGCAAGGCGAAGATCTCGGCGCGGGCGAAGCGGGCGCTGGACGTGTGGCTGCCTCAGGCCCTCGCGGCCTCCGGCAGGGCGGCGGCGTAGCGGGCGACGTCCTCGATCTTCCCGCACGACACGCGGCTCCACTGCGTCCACTTGCCGTAGGGGCCGCGGATGAGGATGCCCTTAGCCTCCAGCCGCTTCTGCACGGCAGCGGCATCCGGCACCTTCACATAGACGAAGTTGGTGGCGGATTTCAGCGTCGGCAGGCCGGCGGATTTCGCGGCGGCCTCGATCATCTCCCGCGCTTCCAGGATGCGGCCCTTGGAATAGCCGAGGAAGGCGGCATCGGGATAGGTGGCGATGGCGGCTGCGAGGCCACCGGTGTTGCCGCCGACGCTCATGCTCCAGGGGCGCATGCGGGCGATGATGTCGGGCCGGGCGAGCGCATAGCCGACCCGCATGCCGGCAAGGCCGTAGATCTTGGAGAAGGTGCGCGCGACGATCAGATTGTCGCCTGCGCGGACGCGATCGACGAGCGATTCCCCGGCCGGATCGGCGGTGAGTTCATTATAGGCCTCGTCCACCAGCACGATGGCCTTGGGCGATACGGCGGCGGCAAAGCTGCGCAGCGCGGCGTTCGGCAGCAGCAGGCCCGTGGGGTTGTTGGGGTTGCAGATGTGGACAAGCCGGGTGTCCGGCCCGACGGCGGCCTGCATCGCGGCGAGATCGACCTGCATGTCGGGCGCGAGCGGCACCCGCTTCACGGCCACGCCCTTCGCCTCGGCATAGCGGACCGGCGGGTCGAAGGTGAGGTCGGCCGAAAGGATGTGCCCGCCCCCCGTCAGCCCCATGGTCGCGCAGTTCAGCACCTCTGACGAGCCGGCGCCGATCAGCACATGATCGGGCGTGAGGCCGTTCGCCTCGGCGATCATGGCGGCCAGCCGGTCTTCCCCGCCGGAGGCATAGTAGCAGCCCGAGCCGCACAGATCCGCGACGGCCTGCTTCGCCCTGGGCGACGGGCCATAGGGATTTTCGTTGCGGGCAAGGAAGGCGACGCCCTCGGGCGGCGCGAAGGGATCTGCGGGTGGCGGGGGCGGCGGGGCCAGCGCGCGGGCCGGGGCCGATGCAAGGGCGAGCGTGGCGCCGCCGCCAATGCCGAACAGCGTGCGACGGGAAACGGCAGCAGTCATTGGCGCAACCTTCCTGATGGTGTCGGTGCCTTGCTTGCGGTGCCGGATGAGCCCCTGTGCGCATGGCCGCTCTGCCGGCGGCTCATGGAATGGAGGCTAATGGGGGCGCTGTCGCCCTGTCAATCGAGGGGGAAGGGCAATCGAGGGTAAGCGCTGAATGCTCAGAGCGAGGCCATGAAGCGCGAGATGGCCGACGCCAGCCGGGGACGGACCGCATCATGGAACAGCCAGTGGCCCACGCCCGCCCATTCCTCATAATCGACGCGCGCGCCGCCGCTGCCCAGCAGCCGGGCCGTCTTGCGGGAGACGGCGGCCGGCACGATCCGGTCCTCGAGGCCGGTGATCACCAGCGCGGGCATGCGCAGCTTCGCATAATCGACGCGGCTGCCCTTTTCGGAATCGAGGAAGGGGGCGGCGAGCTGGGCGAGGACGGGCCCCGAATCCCAGGTGAGTTCCGCGAGCGCGGGCCGCGTTTCCGCTTCGGGCACGCCGTTGTAGACGCCGAAGCGCGCGCTGTCCTCGTCGAGCAGGGTCGCTTCGTTCCACCAGCCCCATTTGCCGGTGACGCCCCACATGGTGCGCAGTGTGGAGAGGCTGGTTGTGGAGGCCTGCATGGACGGGGCCGTGGACAGCAGGATCAGCGCCCTCGGCTGCACCCGTTCCGCCAGAAGCTGGGCGAGGATGCCGCCCATCGAATGGCCCAGGATCACGGGCTTTTCGCCCAGATCGGCAGCGCGGCGACATAGTTGGCGAGCTTCAGCGAGGCGAGCGGCGCGGGCGCGGGGCTGCCGGGCGGCACGTCATGGTAGGGAAGCGTGACGGCAGCGCTGCGGATGCCGGCCGGCTCCAGCTCGGCGCGCAGCCGGGCGAAGGTGGATGGCCGGCTCCACATGCCGTGGATCATCAGGATGGGCGGCAGGCTCATCCCGGCCGGCCTATTGCACGACGCCGGCCGCTGCGAGCGCGGCCAGTGTGGCAAGATCCGTTGCGCCCGATGTCATCGGCGCAATCTGCACCGATTTCGACATGTTGACCAGCACCGGGCCGATCACCCTGCCGCCGCCCAGCTCCTTCAGCAGCTTGGCCGCGATGTTGGCCGATTGCAGGCCGGGCATCACCAGCACATTGGCCGGCCCCGTCAGCCGGTTGAACGGATAGACATCCGCCAGCGACCGGTTGAGCGCGACATCCACCGACATCTCGCCTTCATATTCGAAGCCGGGGTTCAGCTCGTCCAGGATATGCACGGCCTCGTGCAGGGCGCCCAGATAGCTGCCCGGCGGATTGCCGAAATTGGAATAGGACATGAAGGCGACGCGCGGCTCCATCCCCAGCCGCCGGGCCGCCGCCGCCATCTTGATCGCGGTGTCGGCCAGCTGCGGGCCCTGCGGACGCTCGTTCACGGTGGTGTCGCCGATCAGGATCGTCTGCGAGCGGCCGGCGAAGATGTGGAAGCCGAACGGCACATGCCCGTCCAGCGGATCGACGGCCAGCCGCACCTGCGACAGCACCTGGTGGAAGTGCCGCGTCACGCCCGACACCATCGCATCGGCTTCGCCCATCTGCAGCATCAGGGCCGCGAACACATTGCGCTCGTTGTTGACCATGCGCTGCACGTCGCGCTTCAGATAGCCCTGCCGCTGAAGCCGGGCGTAGAGCCGCTCCACCATTTCCGGCACCAGCGGAGAGTTGGCGCTGTTGTGGATAGGATAGTTTTCCGGATCGGTGACGCCGATGCGCTTGAACCCCTCCAGGATGGGTTCTTCCCGGCCCACCAGCAGCGGCGTGCCATAGCCCTGGGTGCGGAACGTGACGGCGGCGCGCAGCACCACCTCCTGCTCGCCCTCGGCGAACACCACGCGGCTGTCGCGGGCGCGGGCCGCCTCGAAGCTGGCGGCGAGCGCGGAGGAGGTTGGGTTCAGCCGCGAGCGCAGCTCGAGCTTGTAGGCCTCCATGTCGAAGATGGGCTTCTTGGCGACGCCCGAATCCATCGCCGCCTGCGCGACTGCGGCCGGGACGCGTTCGATGAGGCGCGGATCGAAGGGGGCGGGAATGATATACTCCGGCCCGAACACATGGCTGGCGCCATAGGCGGCCGCCACTTCATCCGGCACGGCTTCGCGGGCGAGCGCGGCGATGGCTTCGGCGGCGGCAACCTTCATTTCCTCGTTGATCTTGGTGGCGCGCACATCCAGCGCGCCGCGGAAGATGAAGGGGAAGCCGATGACATTGTTGACCTGGTTCGGATAATCCGACCGGCCCGTCGCGATGATCGCGTCCGGCCGGGCGGCCTTGGCGAGTTCGGGCCGGATTTCCGGTTCCGGGTTCGCCATCGCGAAGATGATGGGCTTGGGCGCCATCGCCAGCACATCGTCGGCCGACAGCGCCTTTGCGGCGGACAGCCCAAGGAACACGTCGGCGCCGACCAGCGCTTCTTTCAGCGTACGGGCGCTGGTGGTGGAGGCATGGGCGGACTTCCACTGGTCGATGCCCTTTTCCCGGCCCTGCCAGATAACGCCCTCGCGGTCGCACATGATCACATGATCATGCGGCACGCCCATCGCCTTGATCAGCTCCGTGCAGGCGATCGCCGCGGCGCCCGCGCCGTTCACGACCACCTTCACGTCCTTCAGCGCGCGGCCGGTGACATGGCAGGCGTTGATGAGGCCGGCGGCGGTGATGATGGCGGTGCCGTGCTGGTCATCATGGAAAACGGGAATGTCCATCCGCTCGCGCAGGGTCTGCTCGATGATGAAGCATTCGGGGGCCTTGATGTCCTCCAGGTTGATGCCGCCGAAGGTCGGCTCCATCAGCTCCACGGCGTCGATGAAGCGGTTCACATCCTCGGTCTTCAGCTCGATGTCGATCGAATCGACGTCCGCGAAGCGCTTGAACAGGACGGCCTTGCCCTCCATCACCGGTTTGGAGGCGAGCGGGCCGAGGTTGCCCATGCCCAGGATCGCGGTGCCGTTGGAGATGACGGCGACGAGATTGCCCTTGGCGGTATAGTCATAGGCGGTGGAGGGATCGTCTGCGATCGCCTGCACGGGCACCGCGACGCCGGGCGAATAGGCGAGCGACAGATCCCGCTGGGTCGCCATCGGCTTCGAGGCGATGATCTCCAGCTTGCCCGGCCGCCGGGCCGAGTGGAACAGAAGGGCTTCGCGGTCGGAAAAAATCGGCCTGTCGTTGTCGTCGCTCACCGGGCTGTCCGTCTCTCTCTTGTCTCGCGCGTCTCAGCGGCTGATAGGCTGTTGCCATGACGGCGGCAATTGCCACTTCCAGTAACGCGCCCGGTTCCGCTTCTGGCCCGACCCCCATGATGCAGCAGTATCTGGGGCTGAAGGCCGAGGTGCCCGATGCCCTGCTGATGTTCCGCATGGGCGATTTCTATGAGCTGTTCCTGGACGATGCCGGGGTGGCGGCCTCCGCGCTGGATATCGCGCTGACGCATCGGGGGGAGCATCTGGGCCGTCCGCTGCCGATGTGCGGTGTGCCGGTTCACGCCCATGAAGCCTATGTGGCGCGGCTGGTGAAGGCGGGCCATGCCGTGGCCATCGCCGAACAGACCGAGGATCCGGCCGCCGCGAAGAAGCGCGGTTCCAAATCCATCGTGAACCGCGCCATCGTGCGGGTGATCACGCCGGGCACGCTGACGGAAGAGCGGCTGCTGGACGGCCGCCGCGCCAACTGGCTGCTGAGCCTGTTTCCGGGGCCGGCGGAGGTGGGGCTGGCCTGGGCCGACATTTCCACCGGAGACCTGTGGCTGGGGCAGGTGACGCCCGAGGGGCTGGCCGACGAGCTGGCCCGGATCGCGCCGGCGGAGGTGCTGGGGCCGGAAGGCGCGGGCCATGCGGATCTGCCGCGCGCCGCCTTCGACAGCCAGGCAGCCGAACGGCGGCTGGCGGCGCGGCTGGGCGTCTCGACGCTGGACGGCTTCGGCCAGTTTCCGCGCGCGGCGCTGGCGGCGGCTGGCGGGCTGCTGGCCCAGATCGAGCGGACGGCGCGCGGCGGCGCGGTGTTGCTGAAGCCGCCGAGGCTGCATCTGCCCGGCGCGGTGATGGCGATCGACGGGGCCACGCGCCGCAGCCTGGAACTGACCGAGGGGCCGTCGAGCCTGCTGGCCGCCATCGACCTGACGGTGACATCGGCCGGCGGCCGGCTGCTGGCGGCCGAGCTCGCTGCGCCGCTGGCGGACCGGGCCGCGATCGAGGACCGGCTGGACCTGGTGCAATGGTTCGGCAGCGACGCGGGCCTGAGGGAGGAAACGCGCGCGCTGCTGAAGGGCGCGCCGGATGCAGCCCGTGCGCTGGGGCGGATCGCGGCGGGGCGCGGCTCGCCCCGGGATCTCGGCGCCCTGCGCGACGGGCTGCGGGCGGCGCGCGCGCTGGGGGCGTTGCTGGACGCGGCCTGCGGCGGCGGGGCGCCCGCGGCGCTGGACCCGCTGCGGCTGGGGCTGGAACCGCCGCACGCGCTGCTGGCTCTGCTGGAGGCGGCGCTGGTGGAGAGCCCGCCTGTGCAGGCGGCCGACGGCGGGGTGATTGCCGGCGGCCATGATGCTGCGCTGGACGAATTGCGGCTGCTGGCGGCGGACAGCCGGGCGGCGATCGCGGCGCTGGAAGGCGCGCTGCGCGAACAGACCGGCGTTCAGGCGCTGCGCGTGAAGCACAACAATGTGATCGGCTATCATGTGGAAGTGGCGCAGAGGGCCGCCGATCCGCTGATGGCGCATCCCGGATTCTTTCACCGGCAGACGCTGGGCAATGCGATGCGCTTCGATACCGAGGCGCTGCGCGGGCTCGCCAGCCGGATCGCACAGGCGCAGGCCCATGCGCTGGCGGCCGAAGCCGCGCATCTGGAGACGATGCGCGAAGCGGTTCTGGCCGACGCGACGGCGATCGGCCGGGTGGCGGATTCGCTGGCCGCGATCGACCGGTCCGCCGCGCTGGCGGAGCTGTCTGTGCGGGAAGGGCTGGTGCGCCCCCGGCTGACCGACGGCCTGGACTTCCGCATCGTGGCCGGGCGGCACCCGGTGGTGGAGGCCGCGCTGCGGCGCAAGGGCGAGGCCTTTGTGCCGAACGACTGTGCGCTGGAGGGCGACGCCCGCGTGTGGCTGGTGACCGGCCCCAACATGGGCGGCAAATCCACCTTCCTCAGGCAGAATGCGCTGATGGC
>NZ_JAYRCW010000120.1:0-6407 GCF_041909755.1 Sandaracinobacter sp. | reverse complement strand
GGGACTGCATATGAACAACATGCGGCAGATTTTGGCGGAACGGCAGGCCGGACGGGTCGGCCGGGGGCCTGCCCGTCTGCGGATTGCGCCGGCGCATGTCCTTGGCTGGCACCTGGCGGCCGTGGCGCTGCTGCTTGCCGGGCATCTGGGCGCCGCACTGCTGCAGATCGGCTTCGGCCGGGGCGAAACCCTGTGGCGGCTGCTGTTCCTGGGTGGCGAAGGAAATCTGCCCAGTTTTCTGTCTGCCGCTGCCTTGCTGGCCGCCGGGCTGATCGCCTTTCTGCTGGCCCGGATTGACGACCCCGCCAATGCGACGCCCTGGCGACTGGCCGGGCTGATCCTGCTGTTCCTGTGCCTGGACGAGGCGGCCGGCCTTCATGAACAGCTGAAATGGCTGGCGCCCAGGGTGAAGGGCGAACTCAGCCTGTTCTGGCTGCTGCCCTATGGCGCGCTCGTCCTTGCGGTTGTGGCCATCCTGCTGCCGTTCTGGCTGCGGCTGCCGGCCGGCGCGCGGATCGGGCTGGCCGGTTCTGCCCTGATGTTCGTGGGCGGCGCGATGGGCATGGAGCTGGTGGAAAGCCGCCTCTACGAGGATCGGGCGGACGCCTATCTTCGCTGGCCGATGGTGGTTTCGGTCGCGGTGGAGGAGGTGTTGGAGATGGCGGCGGTGGCGCTGCTGATCTTCACGATGCTGCGCCACGCGGCCGGCCGGCGGCAGCCGGTGCTGGTGATGGACGTGTCGGCCTGAGCCGTCAGCGCCTGACGGCGGGCTTCTGCGGATCCCAGCGGATCTGGCCGTTGCCTGACACTTCCACCGGCAGATAGGCGCCCTGGCCCAGCGGCTTCACCACGCCGTAGCGGATCGTATCCAGCTGCACGTCTAGGATGAAATCGCCCAGCCGCTTGTCGGCCAGCGCCTTGTCGATCTTCACCTTCAGCTTGGCCAGATCCCGGCTGAAATCCTGGGTGAGGGCCGATTCCAGCTCTGCCATCACGTCAGGCGACCGGGCGATGGCAAGCAGAAGGTCTGTCGCGGCGTTGTTCGTGTCTGCGTCGATCGCCAGATCCTTCACGCGGACGACGGGGCTGTCCGGTTCGTTCCAGGGCAAGCCCGTCAGCCAGACGACACCATCGGCGCTGCCGAGGACACGGCTGTCGCGCCGGGCGCTGATGCTGAGGCCGATGGCGAGCCTGCCGCCTTCGGTCGCATAGATGCTGGGCTTGCCGAAGCTGACGTTCACCGCCCCGATTTCCGGCACCATCACCGGCTTTGCCGCAAGCTTGGTGAGCGCCTTGTGCAGCACCGGTTCCAGCTCGGCATAGTCGGCGATGACGGGGGCGACGACGCGGAAGCCGGTGCCGGGCTTCAGCGGGCCCGAATCCGGCAGCGGCGTGGGGGCAGGATCGGGCGGCCGTTCGCCCACGAAGGTTTCCGCCCCGGCCTCCAGCTGCAGCTTCAGGATCAGCTGGCCGTTCTTCACCTCGTAGCCGCCATAGCTGAGGCGTTCGGGCGTGAGGCGCAGCCAAACGGGCGGGTTCTTCGCGTTCAGTTCGATGACGGTGAAGGCCTTCGCCCACACCTCTTCCAGCTTGCGCCGGGGCTGCAGCGCCTGCAGCTCGCGCGGGATGTCGCGTTCGATCCGGGCGATCACCTTTGCCAGTTCGGGATCGGCGCGGCCCGCGAAGGTGAAGCGCCTGCCGAGCAGTTCGATGCCCGGCTTTTCCGTCCAGCTGTAGTCGATGTCGACCTTCGCCGTGGGCGTCCATCCGGGCGTCATGCCGAGGCGGATGTCGGCGCGGGTTTCCGCCTTCGCCGTCGCCGTTTCGGACAGGATCTTGCCCACATCGTTCGCGCTGATCTCGGCGGCGACGGGCATGCGCAGCTTCAGCCGCTCGCCCGAGCCGGACAGGCGGATGCGGCCGCGGGTGACGGCGCCGACGATGCGGCAGCTCATCGGCGGGGTGACGCCCGCCTTCTTCACCCCCACCTTGCAGGGCACATCCTTGCAGGCGTCGCCCTTGCAGGGGCGCACATGCTTCAGGCAGACGGTGATGCGGGCCGGCGGCACGCAGACATCCTCCTGCCGGTCGATGCGGAACAGGGTTTCGGGGGCGGCGGCGTTGAGGCGCCGTTCCAGATCGCCCAGATCCGCCGCGATGGGGGCGATCACCCGCGAGGTCGCAACCGGCACCTCTGCCTTCGACGTCAGGCGGGGTGGCGCGTCGAGCGTGGGTTCCTTGTTGCAGGCGACGAGCAGGAGCGGCGGGATCAGCCAGAGCGCCCGGGCCGCCCGCCACATCTCAGAGCGCTTTCAGGAAGGCCGCGATCGCGGCCCCCAGTTCGGGGCGCGTCACGCTGCCCATGTGGGTGCCCGGAATCTCGGCATAGCGGGCGTCGGGCAGAAGGGCCGCAAGCTCGGGGGCGGAGCCATTGTCCTGATCGTCGGCGCCGCAGACGACGAGACTGGGCAGATCGAGGGTGCGCAGCACCTCTTCCGGCGTGCTCTGCTGGCCGCCGAGCAGGTGGACGATGCAGTCCGGATTTTTCACGCTGGTCTTCATGAAGGCCTCGGCCACGAATTCCGGCGTGCCGCGCGGCCAGGTTCCCCGCTTCTCGATCATGCGGATGAAGAATTGCGCCCGGTCTGCCCCGCGGGTGAGGCCGCGCAGCCCCATGCCGGCGAAGATCGCCGCCCGGGGCTTCAGGCCGCGCGCCAGCAGGCGGGCGACCGTGCGCGCCCCCAGCGAATAGCCGCCCAGCACGAAATCCCCGCCAAGGCCGAGGTGGGCGACGAGCGCCTCGATATCCTTGGCGAGGACGTCGGGCGGCCAGCGTTCGGGACCATCGGGCGCGTCGCTGAGGCCATGGCCGCGGAAATCGGGGAGGATCAGGCGATGGCCGGCCTCTGCCAGCTGGCGGGCGGTGCCATAGCGGATCCAGTTCGTGTCGGCGTTGGAAAAGAGGCCGTGCAGCAGCAGCACGGGCGGGCCTTCGCCCAGTTCCGTGACGTGGAGGCGTGTGCCGTCGAAGCTCGTGAACTCCATGCCGGGAGGTAGCGCCGACTTGGCGCCGTGCGCAAGCCTTTGGGCCGGCCCTTGCGATTGGCGCGGCATGGGGCCATTTTGGGCGGCGAGAGAGGCCCACTAGCCTGAAGGTTCAAATGGCAACCGAAACAAAGCTGAAGCTCGACGCCCCCGAAGCCGTGGCCGTCGTGGCACCCGAAGCGGCCGCCGGCCTCGTGCCGCTGACTGAAACGCAGACGTCCGAGCTGGAAAAGCGGGTGGACGGCTTCATCGCCAATCTGGTGGCGAAGGATGCCAACAGCCCGGAATTCGGCAAGGAGGTGGACCGGCTGGCGAACCTGGGGCAGGCGCAGATCGCCGAGGCGGCCGGGCAATCCAACCGCTTTCTCGACCGCCCGGTTCGGGCGATGGACAAGGACAATGGCATCGGCGCGGACCTGACGCAGCTGCGCCGCACGGTGGAGGATCTGGATCCTTCGAAGCGCGGCAGCCTGACGACGCGCAAGAAGCTGTTCGGCATCCTGCCCTTCGGCGACAGCGCGCGCGGCTATTTCGACAGCTATAAGAGCGCGCAGGGCCATATCAGCACGATCCTGAAGAGCCTGTCGAACGGCAAGGACGAGCTGCTGCGCGACAATGCGGCGATCGACACCGAGCGCAAGGCGCTGTGGAAATCCATGGGCGACCTGGAACAGATGATCCACATGTCGAAGCTGCTGGACCAGAAGCTGGAAACGGCGGCGATCGAGCTGGACACCAGCGATCCGGCCAAGGCCAAGGCGATCCGCGAAACGGCGCTGTTCTATACCCGCCAGCGCACCACCGACCTGCTGACGCAGATGGCGGTTTCCGTTCAGGGCTATCTGGCGCTGGACCTGGTGAAGAAGAACAATATCGAGCTGCTGAAGGGCGTGGACCGCGCCTCTACCACCACGGTTTCCGCGCTGCGCACGGCGGTGACGGTGGCGCAGGCGCTGACCGGGCAGAAGCTGGTGCTGGACCAGATCACCGCGCTGAACACCACCACCGCCAATGTGATCGACGCGACCGGCACGATGCTGCGGGTGCAGACGGCCGAAATCCACAAGCAGGCGGCTTCGTCCACCATTCCGGTGGAGACGCTGAAGCGGGCGTTCGAGAACATCTATCAGACGATGGATTCGATCGACCTGTTCAAGCAGCAGGCGCTGGAATCGATGAAGACGACGGTGACCACGCTGTCGTCCGAAGTGGAGAAGTCGAAGGGCTATATCGCCCGCGCGGAAGGCATGGCGCAGATCGAGGGCAAGGGCGCGACCGCCGCCGATCCGCTGCTGCCTGTTTCCGGCTGACGGCATGACCATGCGGCCCGAAACGCGCGAGGCGCTGGCGCGATACGACGAGTGGCTGGAACGCACGGTGAAATCCCGCGACGGGATGACCCGGCGCGCAAAGCGGCTGGAGCGCGGCGCGCGGACGGTGGGCCGGCGGCTGCGCAACATGGCGTTCGCCGTGCTGGCGGTGCTGGTGGCGGCGTTCCTGTATGGCAACATCGTCGCGCCGCTGGGCTTCCTGGGGGTGATGATGACCTTCCTGGCGGCGATCTGCGCCATGGTGATCTTTGCCAACTGGCCCGCCAGCCCGGCGCCGAAGCTGGAAAAGCTGCCCGACGCGCCGCTGGGCACGCTGCCCGCGCAGGTGGAAGGCTGGCTGGAAGCGCAGCGCCCGGCGCTGCCCGCCCCCGCCGCACGGGAGATCGACCTGGTGATGGCGCAGCTGGACCGGCTGGCGCCCGAACTGAAACAGCTGGATCCGGCGACACCGCAGGCGGAAGACGCCCGCAAGCTGCTGGGCGATCACCTGCCCCGGCTGGTGAAAAGCTATGCCGAAGTTCCCGCCACCCATCGCGGCACGGCAGAGGCGCAGACGCATTTCCGCGAAGGCCTGCGCGTGGTGGGCGGCGAAATCGACCGGCTGACGCAGGAACTGGCGAAGGAGCGGCTGAAGGCGCTGGAAACCGAGGGGCGGTTCCTGGAAAGCCGCTATGGGGTGAAGAAGGACTGAGGGGCCAAGGGGCGGCGCCGGATTTCCTGCGCCGCCCCGCCCGATGATGGCGTTGCCCTCAGGCCGCGATGGCCTGGGCTTCCGGCTGCGGCAGGCGGATCATGTAATCGAAGGCGCTCAGCGCGGCTTTCGAGCCTTCGCCCATGGCGATGATGATCTGCTTGTAGGGCACGGTGGTGCAGTCGCCGGCGGCGAAGACGCCGGGGAGGCTGGTTTCGCCGCGGGCGTTCACGACGATCTCGCCATATTTCGAGAGGTCGAGCGTGCATTTCAGCCATTCGGTGTTCGGCACCAGGCCGATCTGCACGAACACGCCTTCCAGATCGACGCTGTGGAGGCTGTCGTCGGTGCGGTTCCTGTAGGCGAGGCCGGTGACCTTTTCCCCGTCGCCCCTGATCTCGGTGGTTTGGGCCGAGGTGAGAATGGTGACGTTGGGGAGGCTGCGGAGCTTTGCCTGCAGCACGGCGTCGGCGCGGAGCTGGGCGTCGAACTCGACGAGGGTGACATGGGCGACGAGACCGGCGAGGTCGATCGCGGCCTCCACGCCGGAGTTGCCGCCGCCGACGACTGCCACGCGCTTGCCCTTGAAGAGCGGACCGTCGCAGTGGGGGCAGAAGGCCACGCCCTTCGTCAGATACTGTTCTTCTCCGGGCACGCCCAGCTTGCGCCAGCGGGCGCCGGTGGAGAGGATCACGGTGCGGCTGTGCAGCGAGGCGCCATTTTCCAGCTTCACCTCGATGAGGCCGCCGGGCGTGGCGGCGGGGATCAGCTGCGCGGCCGTCTGCAGCGGCATCACGTCAACGCCGTTCGCCTTCACATGGGCTTCGAGGGAGGCGGCGAGCTTGGGGCCTTCGGTGTATTCCACCGAGATGAAATTCTCGATCCCCAGCGTGTCGTGCAGCTGGCCGCCGAAGCGGTCGGCGGCGACGCCGGTGCGGATGCCCTTGCGCGCCGCATAGATGGCGGCGGCCGAGCCGGCGGGGCCACCGCCCACCACCAGCACGTCGAATGCGGATTTCTGCGCGATCTTTGCGGCGGCGCGGGCGGAGGCGTTGCTGTCCAGCTTGGCCACGATCTGGGCGAGATCCATGCGGCCGCTGCCGAAGGGTTCGCCGTTCAGGAAGACGGCGGGCACGGCCATGATGCGGCGGCTTTCCGCCTCTGCCTTGAACAGCGCGCCGTCGATGGCGGTGTGGCGGATGCGCGGGTTCAGCACGGCGGCGAGGTTCAGCGCCTGCACCACATCGGGGCAGTTCTGGCAGGAGAGCGAGAACCAGGTTTCGAAGTGGAAATCCCCGTCGAGATCGCGGACCTGATCCAGCAGGTCCTGCGCCTCGCGG
>NZ_JAYRCW010000119.1:0-6542 GCF_041909755.1 Sandaracinobacter sp. | reverse complement strand
GACCGCTGGCTTGAAACAGGGCCCTGGATGCTTCTGCTGTTCCTCTTCCTGGGGATCACGGCGGGCTTCTGGAACCTGCTGAAGGCCGTGAATGCCGAGGCTAAGGCGCTCCGAGAGGAGCAGCTGAAGAAATTGAACGACGACCAGGGTTAGAAACGAAAGCGCAACGGTGGCAAATCCGCTCGAGCAGTTTGAGATCAAGCGCTACGCCGAACTTTCGGTGGCGGGCGCCGATGCCGCGTTCACCAACGCTTCGCTGTTCATGCTGATCGTCCTTGGGCTTGCCCTGCTGTTCTTCTGGCTGGGCAGCCGCAATCCGCAGCTGGTGCCGGGCCGCTGGCAGGCCGCGCTGGAAGGCGTGACGGGCTTCATTTCCGGCATGGTCGAGGAAAACATCGGGCCGAAGGGCCGCGCCTTCGTGCCGTTCGTCTTCTCGCTGTTCATGTTCGTGCTGGTCGCGAACCTGGTGGGCCTGTTCCCCTACAGCTTCACCGTCACCAGCCACATCGTGGTGACCTTTGCCTTTGCCGCGCTCATCTTCCTGGTGTGTGTCGCGGTGGGCCTGGTGAAGCATGGTCTCCACTTCTTCTCGCTGTTCGTGCCGCAGAACACGCCGATCGTGCTGATGCCGCTGATCGTGCTCATTGAGCTGATCTCGTTCCTGTCGCGGCCGCTCACGCTGTCCATCCGTCTTTTCGCGAACATGACGGCGGGCCACATCCTGCTGAAGGTGTTTGCGGGCTTCGTGATCTCGCTGGGTGCGGCCGGTGGCGCGCTGGCGGCGATTTCCGTTCTTCCGTTCGCGATGACCGTGGCCTTTTACGGCCTCGAGCTGATCGTGGCGGTGGTGCAGGCCTATGTGTTTGCCCTCCTCACCTGCATCTACCTCAACGACTCCATCAATCTTCACTAGGCAATCCTGCCTGGGCCAACTTCACTGAGTTTATTCGAAAGGACTGATCACATGGACGCAGAAGCCGCAAAGTTCATCGGTGCCGGGCTTGCCGCCATCGGCATGGGCTTCGCCGCCATCGCCGTGGGCCACCTGTTTGCCTCGTTCCTGTCGGGCGCGCTTCGCAACCCGGCGGCGGCTGACAGCCAGCGCCCGAACCTGATCTTCGGCTTCGCCGTGACGGAAGCGCTTGGCATCTTCGCGTTCCTCGTCGCCCTGCTGCTGCTGTTCGCGGTCTGATCCTGAACAGCTGAGCGGAGGCCGCGATGCCCCAGTTCGACTTTAGCCAGGCGCTGCCGCAGATCCTGTGGCTGGTGGTCGTGTTCGGCCTCCTCTATCTCGCGGTGCGCGGGCTCTACCCGCGCGTCGAGAGGGTGGTGGAAAACCGCAAGGCCCGCATCTCGGCCGACCTGAAGGCGGCCGAGGCCGCCCATCAGGCCGCCGAGGCTGCGAGCAGCGGTGGCTCCACTGCGCTTGCAGAGGCGCGCGCCAGTGCCCTTTCCGTCACCGGAAAGGCGCGGGACGAGGCAACCGCCGCGACCCAGCGCAAGCTGGCCGAAGCGGATGCCGGGCTTGCAGCCAGGGCAGAGGCCGCGGCGCAGTCGCTGGCGGGCCAGCGCGCCAAGGCTGTTGCCGAACTGGACCGGATCGCGGCCGACGCCACGGTTGATCTGGTGAAGCGGATTTCGGGTCTCGAAGTCTCCAACGACGAGGCCGCCAAGGCGGTGAAGAAGGTGGCTGCCTGATGTCAGAGACATCTGCGACCGTGTCCAACCTGCCGGAAGTGGCCGATGCGCCCGCCGGTGCGCCCGGAACCGTTGCCGAAGCGGAACATGCCGCTGCGCACGAAACCGTGCTGGGGCTGGACAGCTACGCCATCGTCGGCCTCGCGTTCCTGACGTTTGTGCTGATCCTGTGGAAGGTCGGCGCCTTTTCCGCGATCCTGAAGGGCCTGGACGGCCAGGCAGACAAGGTGAAGGCTGATCTGGCCGAGGCCGCGGCGCTGAAGGCCGAAGCCCAGGCGATGAAGGACAAGGCCGCCGCCGACGCGGCCGACGCCGAGGCCCAGGCCAAGGCGACGCTTGCGAACGCCGAAGCCGAAGCGAAGCGCATCGTGCAGCAGGCAGCCGCAGATGCCGAAGACGCCATCGGCCGGCGCACGAAGCTGGCCGAAGACCGGATCGCCGCCGAAGCGCGCGGCGCTGAGGCGGAACTGCGGGCCCGCGCGGCCGACATCACGGTGAAGGCCGCCGAGGCCCTGCTTGCCGCGCGCAGCAAGGACCTCGCCGGCCTGACCGACGCGGCCATCGCCGGGCTCGACCGGAACTGACCTTGCGGGGGAGGCTGCCTTGAGCGTCTCCCTCCTCGCCGCCAGCTACAACATCCGCAAGGCAGTCGGCGGCGACATGGTTCGCCGGCCAGAGCGCATCCTGGCTGTCCTTGCGGAATTCGCCCCCGACATCGTCGTCCTGCAGGAAGCGGACCGCCGCTTCGGGTCGCGCGCGACAGCGTTGCCGATCGACCTGCTGGCCGATCATGGCTGGACGCCCGTACCCTTCGATTCGCGGCCGGCTTCCATCGGCTGGCATGGCAACGCCATCCTCGCAGGCCCGCGCATCGCCCTTCGCGACAGGCTGAAACTGGAGATTCCGGCGCTGGAACCCCGGGGCGCGGTGCTGGCGGAATTCGAGGTGTCGGGCGCGCCGGTCCGGGTCGTCGGGATGCACCTGGATCTGTCGGGCCTGATGCGGCGCCGCCAGGCTCATGCCATTCTCGACACGATCGCCGGGCGTCAATCCATGCCGACGGTCCTGATGGGCGACATGAACGAATGGCGGGCGTCGGCCGGCTGCATCGCGGATTTTGCCGCCGATCACCACATCGTCCTCACCGGCGCGAGCTTCCCTGCGACCCGCCCCATCGCGTCGCTCGACCGCATTTTCCTCTCTGACGACATCGAGGCGATCGACAGCGGCGTGCATCGCAGCCCGCTGGCGGCGCGGGCGTCTGACCATCTGCCCGTCTGGGTGAGGCTGGGGCTTCCGCTGCCGCCGCGTTGACATCACGGGCGGGCCGCCATCTTATCGGCGCCATGGGCCTGCTGAAGCTGATCCTGCTCGCGGTTGCGCTTCTGCTGCTGACGGGGCTGGTGCTGAAGCTGCTCAACCCGTTGCCGCCGCTTCCCGACCGCACCGACAGCCGTGCCATCCCCGCAGGCGACAGCTGGCTGGCCCGCACGGCCGAGACGGAAGCCGGCCGGCATCCGGGCCACAGCGGGGTCGCCCTGCTGTCGGATGGGATGGACGCCTTTGCGGCGCGCGCGGCGCTGGCGCGGGCGGCACAGCACAGCCTCGATCTCCAATATTATATCTGGCACGGCGACATTTCGGGGCGCCTGCTGATGCGCGAACTGATCGAGGCGGCCGACCGGGGCGTGCGGGTCCGCCTGCTGCTGGATGACAATGGCACGGCGGGGCTCGATGCAGAGCTGGCCGCGCTCGATTCGCACCCCGGAATCGAAGTCAGGCTGTTCAACCCCTTCGTGATCCGGCGGCCAAAGGCTGTCGGCTACATCATGGATTTCGGCCGCCTCAACCGGCGGATGCACAACAAGGCCTTCATCGCGGACAGCGCCGCAGCCGTCATCGGCGGGCGCAACGTGGGCGATGAATATTTCGGTGCCTCGCGCGGCAGCCAGTTCGAGGATCTGGACCTGTTGGCGTTCGGGCCGGTGGTGCCCGAACTCGCGGCCGATTTCGACCGCTATTGGGCTGCGCGATCCAGCTATCCCGCTGCCTCGATTCTTCCGCCCGCAGACGGCGGCGCGTTGGAGCAGCTGCGCGGGATGCTTGCGGCAGAAGCGGCGCGGCCGGATGCCGCCGGATATGCGGAGGCAATCCGCGAAAGCCTGTTGGCCGGTGCAAAGTCCGCATCGGGCGTGGATCTGGAATGGGCTGACGTCTCGATGCTGTCCGATGATCCGGCGAAGGGGGAAGGGCGGGTCGAACGGGGTGCGCTGCTGGCCGATCAGCTTGCCGCGCGCGTGGGCGAGCCTGTCGATCGCCTGTCGATCGTATCGGCCTATTTCGTTCCCGGAACGGAGGGGTCGGCAGGGCTGGTGGCGGCCGCCGGGCGCGGGGTCGAGGTGGATGTGATGACGAACGCGCTCGAATCCACCGATGTCGCAGCCGTCCATGCCGGATATGCGCGCCATCGGCTGGCACTGCTGCGCGCGGGTGTCCGGCTGTGGGAGCTGAAGTCGGAGCCGGGCGACCGCGCGCGGCTGAGGTTGGGGATCGGTGGCGGCTCGGGCAGCCGGCCGGTGATCCTGTCGAGCGGATCGTCCCTGCATGCCAAGACCATGGCCGTGGACGGGCGCCGCCTGTTCGTCGGCAGTTTCAACTTCGATCCCCGGTCAGTCGCGCTCAACACCGAACTCGGCTTCCTGGTGGACAGCCCCAGGCTTGCCGGCGAGCTGCATGAGCTGTTCCGCTCGGATGTCCGCGCCCGGGCCTATGAAGTGCGTCTGTCGCCCGATGGCGCGCTGCAATGGCTGGAGGAAACCCCGGACGGTCCGGTGGTGCATGAAACCGAGCCCGGAACGCGCCTGCACCAGCGACTGGCCGTGAAGGCGCTTGCCCTGCTGCCGATCGACTGGCTGCTGTAGGCCCCGTTCGCCTTCAGGCAGCGCCGGTTCCGGCGCGGCTGTGGTGGCGAATCACTTCGTCGATGATGAAGCGCAGGAATTTTTCGGAGAATTCGGGATCCAGATCGGCTTCCGTCGCCAACCGGCGCAGCCGGGCGATCTGTTCCTCCTCGCGGCCGGGATCGGCGGGTGGCAGGCCGGTTTCGGCCTTGTAGGCCCCCACCTTCTGCGTGACCTTGAACCGTTCGGCGAGCAGATACACCAGCGCCGCATCGATATTGTCGATCGAGCGCCGAAATTCGGCGAGCCTGCTGACGCCTGTCCCGTCCCGCGACATGAAGACCCTTCCCATTCCCGGCCCACTGGCCTAGCGCCATGCCGACATGACAGCGACCGTCCATCCGATCCGGCCCGAAAAGCCCAGCCTCAAGCCGTTGATGGCGCTGGTGGCACCGGGCCTGAATGCCGTCAACCGTGTCATCCTCGACAGGATGCAAAGCCCCGTGGTGCTGATCCCCGAACTGGCGGGTCACCTGATCGCCGGCGGCGGCAAGCGCATGCGGCCCATGCTCACGCTCGGTTGCGCGGCCGCGCTGGATTACCAGGGGGAACGCCACCACAAGCTGGCGGCTGCGGTGGAGTTCATCCACACCGCGACCCTGCTGCACGATGATGTGGTGGACGGCTCGGACCTGCGGCGCGGGCGGGCAACGGCCAACACCATCTGGGGCAATGAAGCCTCTGTGCTGGTTGGTGATTTTCTCTTCTCCCGCGCGTTCGAACTGATGGTGGAAGACGGCAGCCTGAAGGTGCTGAAGGTGCTGTCCAACGCGTCCGCCGTCATTGCGGAAGGCGAGGTGCACCAGCTGACGGCGCAGCGCGTGGTCGAAACCAGCGAGGACAGCTATCTGCAGATCATCAGCGCCAAGACAGCCGCGCTGTTTTCCGCTGCCTGCCAGATCGCCGCAGTCGTGGCGGAGAAGGACGAAGCGACGGAAGCCAATCTGGAAGCCTATGGCCGCAACCTCGGCATCGCCTTCCAGCTGGTGGATGATGCGATCGACTATGTGTCGGACGCGGAAACCATGGGGAAAGACATCGGCGACGATTTCCGCGACGGGAAGGTCACCCTGCCCGTGATCCTGGCCTATGCGCGCGGCGACGATGCGGCCCGCAAGTTCTGGCAGCGTGCCATGTCTGGCAGGGCCAACGGCGACGCCGAACTGAAGGACGCCATCGAGAGGCTGCATGCCACCGGCGCGATCGCGGACACCATGGCCCGCGCCCGGCTCTATGGCAGCCGGGCGATCGATTCGCTGGCGCGGCTGCCGCAGAGCGCAGCGCGGTCGGCCCTGGTCGAGACGGTCGAGTTTGCCATCCAGCGCGCCTATTGACCTGTCGGCCACGGGCCTGCCCGTGCTGGAGGTGCTGCCCGGCCTCCTTGCGAGCCTGACCGAGCGGCCGAATGCGGTGCTTGTCGCGCCGCCGGGCGCCGGCAAGACGACACTGGTTGCGCCGTCCCTTCTGGATGCCCGCTGGCTGGAAGGCCGGAAGATCCTGCTGATGCTGCCCCGGCGGCGGGCGCCGCGCGCCGCGGCCGAGCGCATCGCAAGCCTTCTGGGCGAAGAGGCGGGCCACCGCGTCGGCTATCGCACCCGCCTGGAATCCAGGCCCGGCAGCCGCATCGAATGCCTGACGGAAGGCCTGTTCGTGAACCGGCTGATCGCCGATCCCGGCCTTGAGGGCGTGGGGGCGCTGCTGTTCGACGAAGTGCATGAGCGCAATCTGGAGGGTGATCTGGGCCTCGCGCTCGCGCTCGACGCGCAGCAGCTTCGCCCCGAAATCCGCATCCTTGCGATGTCGGCCACGCTGGACGGCGCCCGGTTCGCGCGGCTGATGGGAGACGCGCCGATCTTGGAATCGCAGGGGCGCAGCTTCCCAGTT
>NZ_JAYRCW010000118.1:0-6544 GCF_041909755.1 Sandaracinobacter sp. | reverse complement strand
GCCGGACCCGGTCGCCTTGGAGGTGCAGCGTGCGCCCCCCGTCACCGTGATGTCGCCCGATCCGGTCACCCGCAGCGTCGCCGTGCCGGTCGCGCGGGCGTCGATGTCGCCCGATCCCGTGGTCGTCGCCGTCAGGTCCGCGCAGGTCAGGGCGGTGGCGTCGATGTCGCCCGATCCGCTGATGGAAAAATTCCCTTGTCCGCAGCGCCCGGCCACGTCCATGTCGCCCGATCCGGAAATGGCGAGCGTCAGCGACGACGAATCGACGGACGGCAGGTCCATCTCGCCGGACCCGCTGATGCGGCCGCTGAACGGTCCGCGCACGCGGTCCACCAGGATGCTGCCGGATCCGCTGATCACGGCGGCGGAAACCGCGGCCGTCGAAACGCGGATCTTCACATCTTCCTTGCTGCTCCAGGTCCAGTTGCCCGGCTTGGTGCCGATCA
The DNA here is from genome assembly GCF_041909755.1 of Sandaracinobacter sp. Lineage (NCBI taxonomy): Bacteria > Pseudomonadati > Pseudomonadota > Alphaproteobacteria > Sphingomonadales > Sphingosinicellaceae > Sandaracinobacter > Sandaracinobacter sp. The sequence goes on along the minus strand of NZ_JAYRCW010000118.1, from coordinate 6,098 downwards.
GCAGTCGGTTGCCGTCCACCCGGATATCGAGCCGGTCCAGATCGGCCGTCTCCCCCGTTGCGACGACAGAAGAGCGTCCGCCCGTCGTCACGGTCACGTCGGGCGATCCGGTCAGCACGATCTCGGTGAAATCGGAAACGGGAAAGCTGCGCTCGGCGGCAAGAGCCGGGGCGGCAGCAGCGGTCAGAAGCAGGGCAAATGGAAGGCGCAAAGGATTTCTCCCCGAATATGGGCCCTCTCTCGAAGCAGTTTTAGGACAGGGGCCGGCGGGGCGCAAGCCGGCGACACGCAAAAGGGGCCGGCGATGCGGATCGCCGGCCCCCTTTGTTGTGACATGCCTGCCAAACCCGCTTACGCGGCCTTCAGCACGCTTTCGATTTCCTTCTGCGCGGCCGGCTCGTCGATGTTCTTCATCGCCGCCACTTCGCGCGCCAGGCGGCTGATCGCCGCTTCGAAGATCTGCCGTTCGGAGTAGCTTTGCTCGGGCTGATCCTCGGCCCGGTGCAGGTCGCGCACCACTTCGGCAATCGAAACCAGATCACCGGAGTTGATCTTGGCTTCATATTCCTGCGCCCGGCGCGACCACATGATGCGCTTGATCTTCGGCTTGCCCTTCAGCGTCAGCAGGGCGTCCTTCAGGGTCGCCTCGCTGGAAAGCTTGCGCATGCCGACAGATTCCGCCTTGTTCGTCGGAACCTTCAGGGTCATCCGCTCCTTGTCGAAGCGAAGTACGTAAAGTTCGAGCCTGGTGCCGGCGATCTCGCTCGCTTCGATCTCGATCACCCGACCAACGCCGTGCTTGGGGTACACGACATTGTCACCCACCTGGAAGCAGAGTGCCTTGGCTGCCATATACGTCTATGTCCTTTCCTCGGCGACGTGTCCCCGGCCTTCACCTCACCCGCCGGACAATCGGTCACCCGCAAAAAGCGGAAATGCGATGTCCCCTGCACTCTCAGGCGCAGCGGAAACCTGCCGGGCATGTCGCGGAAGGAAAGTTCCGCGAGGGGAATGCCGGATGGCAGGTCGGGCATGGGATAGGGCCGGTCTCGCGCGACATCTTCATGTTCATGACGACGGATCCTGCAAGACCAGCGGATCCGCACGCCAGTTGGCGACACTCGGGCAGTTCAAGCTTTGGGTCACTTCCGGTTTCGGCAGCAACATCGCTGCACAGCGGACAATGCGCATCAGCGCCCGACCCAGCTTTCAAACGTTCCGATGAAGCGCGTCATAGCAGAAATATGACAGCAATTCTACCCTGATCGCCTGCTCAAGGGGGTGGAACAGCCGGAAATGGGCCCGCAAAGCGCCAATTTCCGGCCCGAAACCAGCCCTTTCCCGCAAAATCCGCACCCCGGCGGTCTATGGCCTAAATGTCGTCGTCCGCCTCAGGGCCGGACATCAGCGCATCCGACACGCCGGCTGAATTCGCCCGAATCGCCGATTCGAGCCGGGCCGCCATCTCCGGGTTTTCCACCAGGAACTTCTTGGCATTCTCCCGGCCCTGCCCGATCCGGGTGCTGTCATAGCTGAACCAGGCACCGGATTTGTCCACCAGCCCGGCCTTCACGCCCAGGTCCAGGATCTCGCCCACCTTGGAAACACCGCTGCCATACATGATGTCGAACTCGACCTGCCGGAACGGCGGCGCCACCTTGTTCTTCACCACCTTCACCCGCGTCGTGTTGCCGATGATGTCGTCGCGGTCCTTGATCTGCCCCGTCCGCCGGATGTCCAGCCGCACCGAGGCATAGAATTTCAGCGCGTTACCGCCCGTCGTCGTCTCCGGATTGCCATACATCACGCCGATCTTCATCCGCACCTGGTTGATGAAGATCACGATGCAGCGGCTGCGGGAGATGGAGCCGGTCAGCTTACGCAGCGCCTGGCTCATCAGCCGGGCCTGAAGGCCCACATGGCTGTCGCCCATCTCGCCCTCGATTTCGGCCCTCGGCACCAGTGCCGCAACCGAATCCACCACCAGCACGTCGATCGCGTTCGAACGCACCAGCGTGTCCGTGATTTCCAGCGCCTGCTCGCCCGTGTCCGGCTGGGACACGATCAGATTGTCGGTATCGACACCCAGCTTCTTGGCATAGATCGGGTCCAGCGCATGTTCGGCGTCCACAAAGGCCGCCACGCCGCCGGCCTTCTGCGCCTCGGCGATCACATGCAGCGCCAGCGTCGTCTTGCCACTGGATTCCGGGCCATAGATCTCGATCACCCGGCCGCGCGGCAGGCCACCGATGCCCAGCGCGATGTCCAGCCCCAGCGAACCCGTCGAGATGGATTCGATCTCCAGCGTCTCGCGCTGGCCCAGCTTCATGGCAGAACCCTTGCCGAACGCCCGGTCGATCTGCGCCAGTGCTGCCTCGAGAGCCTTTTCCCTGTCCATCCGAATCCCTTGTTTCCAAACGCCCGAACGGGCAAAGACCCTGTGCATCGCCTAGCCCTGCGGCGGGCGGTGCGCAAGCTTCGTACCCCTTTTGTTCTACTCCTGCAAGCGCCTGTTTTCCGCCTGCTTCACAGCAGTTCGCGAAGGCGATCCCCCAGCGACCGCACCGTATAGGGCTTGGCGATGAAGCCCACGCCCATGCCCGGCACCGCCGCGCGCGCCGCCTCGTCGGCATAGCCCGATGTCAGCAGCACGGGCAGGCCCGGCCACATCTCCCGCGCCGCCGCCGTCAGCCCGATGCCATCCAGCCCCGGCATGCGGATGTCCGACACCATCGCCGCGGGCCGCTCCTGCGCCAGCCGTTTCAGCGCCGCCTCGCCGTCCGGGGCCTGCCGCACGCGCCAGCCCTGCCGCTCCAGCCCCCGCGCAACAGACATGCGCAGCATCAGTTCGTCTTCCACCAGCAGCAGCAACCGGCCCGCATGGGCCGCCGGCGGCGCCGTGCGCACCACGCCCGCCGTTTCCGGCAGATAGACGGCGAAGCGCGCGCCCCGTGCCGAAGGTTCCAGCAGCAGGAAGCCGCCCGATTGCTTCACCAGCCCGAACGCCCCGGAAAGCCCCAGCCCCTGCCCTTTCGACCGGGTGGTGAAATAGGGTTCGAAGATGCGCGCGGCGATCGCCGGGTCCACGCCCGGCCCGTCGTCGGCCACGCGAAGCACGGCATAGGGAACAGGCGGCATGAAGCCGCGCCCTTCCTCGGGCCGTTCGCCGGGCGAGATCCGGCCGCACTCGATGCGGATGCACCCCCGCGAGCGGCCGGCCTCGCGGATGGCATCCCGCGCGTTCAGCACCAAGTTCACCACCACCCGCTCCAGCGCCGTCGGGTCCGCCGTCACATGGGCGGGCGCACCCTGCCCCACCTCCAGCGCAATGGCCGGGCCGGCGAGCGACCTCAGCATGGGCGCCATCCGCTGCAATTCCCGGCCAAGCTCGGCCGCCACCGGGTTCAGCAAATCCTGCCGGGAAAAGGCCAGGATCTGCCGCACCAGCCCGCTCGCCCGCACCGCCTGGTCCACGATCGCCGAAAGGTCGCGCGCGTCGCCGGGGTCGCGCATCCGGTCGTGCAGCAGCTCCGCTGTCGTCACGATCCCGCCCAGCATGTTGTTCAGATCATGCGCCAGCCCGGCCGCCAGCAGGCCGACCGCGCGTGTGCGGACAACGCCGCCCGCCGGTTCAGCCGTAGCGCTGCTCGAGCCAGGGGTCTCCAACATTGTGATAGCCGCGAACCTCCCAGAAGCCTCGCTTGTCCACGGCCGAGAATTCGATGCGTTTAATCCACTTCGCGCTCTTCCAGAAATACCAGCGCGGGATCACCAGCCGCGCCGGCCCGCCATGTTCGCGCGTCAGCGGCTCGCCATCGTGGCTGTGCGCCAGCAGGCAATCTTCCTCGGCGAAATGCGCCAGCGTCAGGTTGGTCGTATAGCCGTCATGGGCATGCAGGATCACATGCGCCGCCTCGGGCAGGGGCTTCGCCAGCGCGATCAGGTTCGATGTCCTCACCCCCTGCCAGCGGTTGTCATAGCGGCTCCACTGCGTCACGCAGTGGATGTCGGACACATCCTCCACCTGCGGCAGCGCCATGAACGCCGCCCAGTCCAGCTCCTGCGGGCAGGAAACCGCCCCGTCGATCGTCAGCCACCAGTCCGCCACCGGCACATGCGGCTGCACGCCCAGATCCAGGACGGGCCAGTTGCCGACCAGCCGCTGCCCCGGCGGCAGGCGCATCGCATGATCCGGATCGGGTTTCCCCGTCAGCAGCCGCCCGGCGCGGGCCCAGGCCTGCTTGGTTCGCGTCAGCTTCTCGTTGAAGCCGCTCAATTGCCCGCGCCAAGGCCCAGCGGCCCGCCGGAATTCCGCGTGGCGCGGGCGCGCCGCCGCCGGTTCCAGCGATGGCCCACCCACAGCCGCCAACCCACATGCACGGTCGTCCAGCCCGCAACCGCACCCACCACGGCGAAGATCAGCAGCCCCACATAGGTCGGGCCGGCCAGGTTCACGGTCCAGCCGATCGCACGCTCGATCGGCCCGGCGCCCGGCGTCAGGCTGAACAGCGTTTCGGTCTTCATTCCGATCGCCTGCTTCCCCACCAGGAAGGCCAGGAAATAGATGAAGGGAACAGTGAAGGGGTTGGTCACGAAGGTGGCGACGGCGGCAACCGGCAGGTTCGCCCGCGCGGCCACCGCGAACAGCGCTGCGAACGGCGTCTGCGCCACGGGCACGGCAAATCCGGAAAACAGCCCCAGCGCCGTGCCGCGCGCAACGCCGCGCCGGTTGAATCGCCACACCAGCGGAGAGGACAGATGCCGGGCAAAGGGGCGCAGGAAGCGATTCGCCTCCAGCTCCTCCCGCGACGGCAACTTCAACCACCTCCCGAACAAGGCTTTTCCCCTCGGCTGCTCACACCCCCGGCCACCCCGCTTGCGATGGCAAGGCCGGGCCAATTCACGCTCAATGAGGCAAAGATGTGTCCCCGGATGCTGAACGGCAACCGAACGGGCGAAATTCTCCTGTGCCGTGCCCGAAATCCGGTGAAATCGCGGCCCTCAGCCCCGCTCGCGCAGCAGCCGCCCCTGTTCACGCTTCCAGTCCTTTTCCTTCTCGTGCGCGCGCTTGTCGTGCAGCTTGCGGCCCTTGGCCAGCGCCAGCTCCACCTTCGCCTTGCCGCGCGTGTTGAAGTAAACGGACAGCGGCACCAGCGTCATGCCCTGCCGCGCCACCGCGCCGTGCAGCTTCGCGATTTCGCGCTGCGTCAACAGCAGCTTGCGGGGCCGCTTCGGTTCATGGTTGTGGCGGTTGCCATGGCTGAACTCGGGAATATTGGCGTTCACCAGCCACACTTCCCCGTCCTTCACCTCGGCATAGCTTTCCGCGATGGAGCCCTCGCCGAAGCGCAGCGCCTTCACCTCCGTGCCCACCAGCACGATGCCCGCGTCATAGATATCCTCGAAGGCATATTCGTACCGCGCGCGCCGGTTCTCGGCGACGGTCTTCACCTTGTCTCCGCTGGGACGTGGCCGCGCCATCAGGGCGCGATTCCGGCATGCGCCATCGCGGCATCCACCGCCGCCATCGAAACCGCAGACGGCGCCACCACCGGCAGCCGCGTGCCGGCCTCCATCCGCCCCAGCACCGACAGCGCATATTTGGTCGGCCCCGGGGAGGCATCGGTGAACAGCGCCCGGTGCAGCGGATACAATTGATCCTGCAGCGCCAGCGCCGTGGCGAAGTCGCCCGCCAGGCAGGCCTTCACCTGCGCCGCATTCAGCGCGGGCGCCACATTGGCCGTCACCGAAATCGCGCCATGCCCGCCATGGGCGATGATCCCCAGCGTCATGTAGTCATTGCCGGACAGGATCAGGAAATCCCGCCCGCATTCCTGCCGGATCTGGCTGATCCGCTCGATATCGCCGGTCGATTCCTTGCAGCCGATGATGTTCGGATGGTCAGCCAGTTCGGCCATCGTCTCCGTCGTCATGTCGATGCCGGAACGGCCGGGGATGTTGTAGATCAGGATCGGCAGCGGCCCATTGTCTGCCAGGTGCCGGAAATGCGCGATCAGCCCGCGCTGGCCCGGCTTGTTGTAGTAGGGGCAGACCACCAGCGCCACGTCGGCCCCGGCCTTCGCCGCAGATTCCATATG
>NZ_JAYRCW010000117.1:0-6563 GCF_041909755.1 Sandaracinobacter sp. | reverse complement strand
TTTTTGCTTGGGCCATGGTGTCGGGGGGCAAATTCGAGGGTTGGAACCATGAAACACGTCCTGATGGCAGGCGCTTTTGCCTGTGCCGCTCTGTTTTCCGCGTCTGGCGCATCTGCCGCGGTCGCCGTGAACTACAACAATTGCGGGACGGCGGGGGTGTTTGATGCACCCTTCAGCTATTCCTCGTGTGCCGGCGGCTATGAGAAGAACGTTCTGAACAACAGCACGGACGGGGTCGATTCGCAGAAGGCGGCGCTGCAAGCGCTTGGCTTCGATACCAGCGGGTTCGATTTCAACAGCTACTTCAAGATCGACGGCCTTGGCGGAGCCGACGTCACGTCGCCGCCGGCCCCGCTGATGAAGGGGATCACCATTTTCGGCATCCACTTCGGCAACAGCAGCGTGCTGGGCAACGCGACGGCGTTCTACAAGTTCGACGCGGGCGCCGGCACGACGACCATCCCCTTTGCCACCAAGGGCAGCTCGGGATTCGTGCTGTACCAGACCGGTGACGGCGGGGATGTGGTGCCGGAACCGGCCACCTGGGCGATGATGATCGCCGGCTTCGGCCTGGTGGGCAGCGCCATGCGCCGCCGCCGGACGGTTGCCGTTTCCGCCTGAGGGCGGCCAACAACCCGGAAGTATGGGGGCGGAGCCGCGAGGTTCCGCCCCTTTTCATTTCAACCCGTCAGACGATGGTGGCCCCGCCGTCGATCACCATGGCCTGCCCCGTGGTGAAGGCCCCCGCCCGGGAGGCGAGGAAGACCGCCATGCCGGCGATTTCATCCGGGTCGCCGATGCGCTTCAGGCTGCTGCCCGCTGTCGCCTGCTTCAGGATATCGGGGTTTTCCCACAGCGCCCTTGCAAAATCCGTCTTGATGAGGCCGGGGCAGATGCAGTTCACCCGCACGCCCTTCGGCCCATATTCGGCGGACAGGTTGCGGGCCAGTTGCAGATCCGCCGCCTTGGAGATGTTGTAGGCCCCGATCACGGTGGAGGCCTTCAGCCCGCCGATCGAGCTGACGATGGTGACGGAGCCTTCGCCCCTGTCCAGCATCTGGGGCGCCAGCGCCTGGATCAGCCAGTGGTTCGACACCACATTGTTCATCAGGATCTTCACGAACTGGTCATCCGCGATGCCCGACATCGGGCCGAAATAGGGGTTGGAGGCGGCGTTGCAGACCAGCGCCGTCACCTTGCCGAAGCGACCCAATGCGAAATCGGCCAGCTCGTGCAGCGCCTCTTTCGAGCTGATGTTGGCGGCCTTCGCGACGGCCGCGTCGCGGCCCACCGCCGCGTTGATGACTGCCGCCACGGCTTCGCAGGCATCCTGCTTGCGGCTGGAAATCACGACGCTTGCGCCATGTTCCGCCATGCGGTGCGCGATCGCCTTGCCGATGCCCCGCGACGATCCCGTCACCACGGCCACCTGGCCGCTCATGTCGAACAAACTGCCCATATCCTCTCCCTTTCTTCGTGACCGCCTGATGGCCCGCTTGCGGGGCTCGTGCAACCGTGCTTGAGATCAGGGCCATGGCCACCTTCAATGACCGCGCACCGCGCACGTTCAACATGCGCGCGTCCCGCGCGATGCTCGCCGCCTGCCTGTTCTATGCGGCGTTCGGCGGGCTGATCCAATGGTTCCCGATCTGGCTGATCGAGGAGCGGGGCTTCACCGGCGAGCAGCTGGGCCTCGTGATCTCTCTGGCGGGGATCGGGCGGATCGTGGCCGGGCCGCTGACCAGCGCCTGGGCGGATGGCCGGAAGGACCGGCGCGCGCCCATCCAGCTGCTGGCCGCCATATCCCTGCTGGCGCTGGGGGCCTTGTGGTTTTCCAGCCTGTTTTCCGTCACCTTCGCCTTCGCCTTCGCGATCGAGGTGACCTTCTGGGCGATGATCGCCTTCCTGGAGGCGGCGCTGCTGCGCCTGTGCCGCCCGCACGAGATTCCCAATTACGGACTGGCGCGGGGCCTTGCCTCGCTTGCGTTCGTGGTGGGCAATGTGGCGACGGGCATGCTGGTGGACTGGCTGGGCAATGTGGGCATCTGGTGGTGGCTGGCGCTGACGACGGCGGGCCTGCTGGGCGCCAGCGTGACGATGGCGGCCGAGCCGGTGAACCGGGTGGCGCAGCCGCCCTTCGGCCAGCGGCTGGCGGACGGGCTGGCGATGGTGAAGCGGCCCGAATTCGCACTGCTGATGTTCGGCTGCGGGCTGATCCAGGCCGGGCACCAGTTCTATTACATCTTCGGCACCAAGCTGTGGATCGACGAGCTGGGCATTTCCGCGACGCTGGCCGGGTGGATCTTTGCCTTCGGGGTGATCGTGGAGGCGCTGTTCCTGATGCTGGTGGCGCCGCGCATCGAGCATGTGCGGCCATCGACGCTGATGGTGATCGGCGGCGTGGGCGCGCTGCTGCGCTGGGCGCTGATGGCGAGCGCGCCAGGGCTGCCGCTGCTGATCGCGCTGCAGGCGCTGCACGCGATGAGCTTCGCCTGCACCTTCCTGGGCGCGATGCGGGGCATCCAGCAGCTGTGGGGCGATGACCGCACCCCGACAGCGCAGATGATGTTCATGGCGCTGGCGACCGCGCCCGCGCAGGCGCTGTCCAGCTGGATTGCGGGCCGGGTGTTCGACACGGGCGTTGGCAGCCAGGGCTATCTTGCCATGCTGGCGCCGGTTGCCGTGGGCACGCTGCTGGTGGTGATCCTGTGGCGGCGGCCGGAGCCGCAGCCTGTGGCGGCCTGACCGTTCAGCGCCCGCTGGTGGAGGCGTCCGCCAGCCGCTGCTGCGCCGGTGTTTTCGGCAGGGTTTCGAGCTGCAGATAGCCGAGCTTCGCGCCATCGAGCATGGCGAAACGGTCTGACAGGGTGCGGGCCCATTCCGCCTTGTCCACGCGGCTGTTCATGTCGCGGTCGGCGGCCTTCACCGGGTGCGGGCTGTTGATGAGGCCATACAATCCCGCGCCCGGCGGCAGGCCGGCTTCGCGCCCGCCGGGGCGGCGGGCGATGCGGCTGCCGGTGGGTGGGGGGCCGCCGGCGCCGGTCGCGCCAGCCGCGCCAGCCGCGCCGGGGGGCGGGGGGCCGCTCGCGCCGCGCCGCTGGCTGAGCGGGGCCAGCACGCCGGCCTCATAGGCGTCCACCTCGGCGGCATCGAGCTGGCCGTTGCCGTTGCTGTCCAGCTGGGTGAAATAGCGGTTCGCATCGGCCAGGAATTCGGCCCGCGTCAGCCGGCCGTCCCGGTCACTGTCTGCGCCGGCGAACCAGACCGCCACCGGATAGGCGGCATCGGCCCCGGCGCGGAAGGGTTCGCCCGATGGCGCGATGAACAGCTGCCGGGCAGGCGGCGCTTCGGCGGCCGGACCCGGTGCGGCCGGAGCGTGGGCAGCGAGAAGAAGGGCAAGAGCGAGGATCGCGGATCTCCTGAAGGCTCCCGCCCCTTAGCCGGTGCGGATGAACGGCAGTTGCACGGGGGCCCTGCCGTTCACCCGGTTCAGCCTGCTCAGTTCTTTGCCTTGTCCACCAGCTTGTTCTTGGCGATCCAGGGCATCATCGCGCGCAGGTCCGAGCCGACCTTTTCGATGGGGTGGGCGGCGGCCTGCTTGCGGGCGGCCTTCAGCTCGGGCTGGCCGGCGCGGTTGTCGAGGATGAAGTTCTTCACGAAGCGCCCGGCCTGGATGTCGGCCAGCACGCGCTTCATTTCGGCCTTGGTTTCATCCGTGATGATGCGCGGGCCGGTGGTGATGTCGCCATATTCGGCGGTGTTGCTGATGGAATAGCGCATGTTGGCGATGCCGCCTTCATACAGCAGGTCCACGATCAGCTTGGTTTCATGCAGGCATTCGAAATAGGCCATTTCCGGCGCGTAGCCGGCTTCGACCAGCGTTTCGAACCCGGCCTGGATCAGGTGGGTGATGCCGCCGCACAGCACGGCCTGTTCGCCGAACAGATCGGTTTCGCATTCCTCGCGGAAGTTGGTTTCGATGATGCCCGAACGGCCGCCGCCGACGGCCGACGCGTAGGAGAGCGCCACATCCATGGCGTTGCCGCTGGCATCCTGCGCGATGGCGACGAGGCAGGGCACGCCGCCGCCCTTCACATATTCCGACCGCACGGTGTGGCCGGGGCCCTTGGGCGCGATCATGATGACATCGAGATCCGCGCGCGGCTCGATCAGGCCGAAGTGGACGTTGAGGCCGTGGGCGAAGGCCAGCGCCGCGCCCGGCTTCAGGTTGGCGGCGAGATCGTCGGCGTAGATGGCGGCCTGATGTTCATCGGGCGCGAGGATCATCACGATATCCGCCCATTTGGCGGCATCCGCGTTGGACAGCACCTTGAAGCCGGCCGCTTCGGCCTTGGCGGCCGTGGCGGACCCGGCGCGAAGGGCGATCGCCACCTCTTTCACGCCCGAATCGCGGAGGTTCTGGGCATGGGCATGGCCCTGGCTGCCATAGCCGACGATGGCGATCTTCTTGGCCTGCACCAGCGCCAGATCGGCATCGGCATCATAATAAACGCGCATTGGTTGGTCCTTCGGGGGGTTTGAACTGGGCCCCGGATCATGGCCGGGGCGATGGAAAGGGTCAGTGGGCGGCGGCACCCCGCGACAGGGCGACGACGCCGCCGCGAGCGACTTCGACGAGGCCGACTTCGCGCATCAGTTCGATGAACTGGTCCACCTTTTGCGTGGAGCCGGAAATCTCGAACACGAAGCTCTGCGTGGTGGTGTCCACGGGCCTTGCCCGGAAGATGTCTGCGAGGCGCAGCGCTTCCACCCGCTTTTCCCCGACGCCGGCCACCTTCACCAGCGCCAGTTCGCGCTCCACGAAGGGGCCGAGTTCGGAAAGGTCGGTGACGCTGTGCACCGGCACCAGCCTGTCCAGCTGGGCGCGGATCTGATCGATCACCCGGCGCGGGCCGGAGGTGACGATGGTGATGCGGCTGACGCTTTCGTCCTGCGTCACATCCGCGACGGTCAGGCTTTCGATATTGTAGCCGCGCGCCGAGAAGAGGCCGGTGATGCGGCCCAGCACGCCCGCCTCGTTGTCGACGAGGATGGACAGCGTGTGGCGCTCCACCGGCTCGGCCGGGAACAGCGATTTCGCACGAGCGGCCATCAGACGAGCGCCTCCGCAGACTTGTCCACCTTGCCGGCGACCTGATCCGGCCCCAGCAGCATTTCCGTGTGGGTCGCGCCCGAGGGGATCATCGGGAAGCAGTTGGCATGCTGTTCCACATGGCAATCCACGAACACCGGGCCATCATGCGCCAGCATGTCGGCGATGCCCTGTTCCAGCTGGTCCGCCGTTTCGATGCGGATGCCCTTCCACCCATAGGCTTCGGCCAGCTTCACGAAATCGGGCAGCGAATCCGAATAGCTGTGCGAATGGCGGCCCTCGTACGTCAGATCCTGCCACTGGCGCACCATGCCCATATATTCGTTGTTCAGCACGAACACCTTCACCGGCAGATCATATTGGGTGGCGGTGCCCAGTTCCTGGATGTTCATCTGGATCGAGGCTTCGCCGGCGATGTCGATCACCAGGCTTTTCGGATTGCCCAGCTGCGCGCCGATGGCGGCGGGCAGGCCATAGCCCATGGTGCCCAGCCCGCCGCTCGTCAGCCACTTGTTGGGCTTCTCGAAATCGAAATGCTGGGCGGCCCACATCTGGTGCTGGCCGACCTCTGTCGTGATGATGGGGTTCAGCTTGTGCGTCGCCTCCCACAGCTTGCGGACGGCATGCTGCGGCTGGATCTTCGTGCCTTCCTGGGTAAAGGCCAGGCTGTTGCGGGCGCGCCAGCCCTTGATGCGGGCCCACCAGTCGTCCTGCGGCTGCGCCTGGTGGCCGCGGGCGCGCCACAGCTTCACCATGTCCTCGATCACATGGCCGACATCGCCTTCGATGCAGAGATCGACCCGCACCGTCTTGTTGAAGCTGGAGGGATCGATATCGACATGGATCTTGCGGCTGTGCGGGCTGAAGCCATCCAGCCGGCCGGTCACCCGGTCGTCGAAGCGGGCGCCCAGGCACAGCATCAGGTCGCACTGGTTCATCGCCAGATTGGCTTCATAGGTGCCGTGCATGCCCAGCATGCCCAGGAACTGCGCATCGGAGGCCGGGAAGGCGCCGAGACCCATCAGCGTGGAGGTGACGGGCGCCTTGGTGAGGCGGGCCAGATCCTTCAGCAGCTGCGACGCGCCGGGGCCGGAATTGATGATGCCGCCGCCGATGTAGAGGATCGGCCGTTCGGCCACGGCCAGCATTTCCACCGCCGCCTCGATCGCGGCGAGGTCCCCCTTCACGCGGGGGCGATAGGTCTTGTGCTCGATCCGGGCGGGCTTTTCGTAGCGCGCCGTCGCGACCTGCACATCCTTTGGAATGTCCACCACCACCGGGCCGGGGCGGCCCGTCGTCGCGATATGGAAGGCCTCGTGGATGACGGGGCCGAGACGCGACGTCTCCTTCACCAGGTAATTATGCTTGGAACAGTGGCGGGTGATGCCGACCGTGTCGCATTCCTGGAACGCATCGGAGCCGATCAGATGAGTCGCCACCTGCCCTGTCA
>NZ_JAYRCW010000116.1:0-6585 GCF_041909755.1 Sandaracinobacter sp. | reverse complement strand
ATCTTTCCAGGGCCCGCGCGCTGACTGCGGAAACGAAGCGGCCGATCCGCCAGCATTTCTGGGCGCCCGACAGCTCGATGATCCTGTTCATCAACGATGCGGGCGGGAACGAGGATTTCCTGCTGTACGGTGTGCGCGCGGAAGGCGGGGCGCCGAAGCTGCTGACGGATTTCGAAAAGACCACGGTGCAGATCGTGGCCATGTCCGACAGGCATCCGGACCGCATCCTGATCTCGCTGAACAACCGCGATCCCAAATGGCATGATGTCTGGTCGCTGGACCTGAAGACCGGCAAGCTGACCGAGGTGATGCGCAACGACGGTTATGCCGGGTTCGTCGCCGACGAAGACCTGGTGCTGCGCGCGGCTGTTCGCCCCAACGCGGCGGGCGGGCAGGACGTGTTCCGGATCGAGAATGGCAAGGTGTCCGGCAAGCCCTTCCTGACCTATGGCCTGGATGACAGCCAGACGACCGGCCCGCTGCATTTCACCGCCGACGGGAAGACGCTGTACTTCCAGGACAGCCGCAACCGCGACACCGGCGCGCTCTATGCGATGGACTGGGCGACCGGCACGACACGGCTGGTTTCCGAAAATCCGCGCGCCGATGTGGGCAGCCTGCTGGTGAACCCGGCGACGATGGCCGTGGAGGCCGCGAACTATGACTATCTGAAGCCGGAATGGGCCGTGCTGGAGCCGGGCGTGGCGGGCGACATCGCCTTCCTGAACAAGGAGCTGGGCAACTGGCTGCTTTCATCCCGGACGCATGCGGACGATCGCTGGATCGTGACGACGGACAATTCGACGGCGTCCGCCGCGGCCTTTGTCTATGACCGCAAGGCGAAGGCGCTGACGAAACTGTTCGACAGCCGGCCCGAGCTGGTGGGCGCGCCGCTGGCCGAAATGCGGCCGGTGGAGATCCGGTCCCGCGATGGCAAGACGATCGTCAGTTACCTGACCTTGCCGCCATCTGCCGGGGCGAAGCCAGCGAAGCCGGTGCCGATGGTGCTGCTGGTGCATGGCGGCCCCTGGGCGCGCGACAGCTATGGCTTCGACGGATACGCCCAGTTCCTGGCGAACCGGGGCTATGCCGTGCTGCAACCGAACTTCCGCGGCTCCACCGGGTTCGGCAAGGCCTTCACCAACGCCGGGAACGGCGAGTGGGGCGCGAAGATGCACGACGACCTGATCGACGCGGTGAACTGGGCGGTGGCAGGCGGCTATGCCGATCCCGCGCGCATCGCGATCATGGGCGGCTCTTACGGCGGCTATGCGACGCTGGCCGGGCTGACCTTCACGCCCACCACCTTCGCCTGCGGCGTGGATATCGTGGGGCCGTCGAACCTGCAGACCCTGCTGTCCACGGTGCCGCCCTATTGGGAGAGCTTCTACAAGCAGCTGGTGGCCCGGATGGGCGATCCGCAGACGCCCGAAGGCCAGAAATGGCTGAAGGAACGGTCGCCGCTGACCTATGCCGAGCGGATCCAGCGGCCGCTGCTGATCGGGCAGGGGGCGAATGATCCGCGCGTGAAGCAGGCCGAAAGCGACCAGATCGTGGCGGCGATGGAAGCGAAGAAGATCCCCGTGACCTATGTGCTGTTCCCGGATGAAGGCCATGGCTTTGCCCGGCCCGTGAACAGCATCGCCTTCATGGCGGTGGCGGAGAATTTCCTGAGCCAGTGCCTGGGCGGCCGGGCCGAGCCGATCGGCGACACGGTGAAGGCCTCCACCGCGCAGGTGCCACACGGGGCGGAGTTCGCGCCGGGCCTGAAGGCGGCGCTGGAAGGCGGGAAATAGCAGCGCCATGTGGCTGCTGCTGATGAAGGCGCTGGTTTCCGGGGCGATCATCGCGATCGCCTCGGAAGTGGCGCGGCGCTGGCCTGCGGTGGGCGGTCTGATCGTTTCGCTGCCGCTGGTCTCGATCCTCACCTTCCTGTGGCTGTGGACTGGCACGCGCGACCCGGAAAAGATTGCACGGCTGTCCGTCAGCGCCTTCTGGTTCTTCCTGCCTTCGATGCCGATGTTCCTGCTTTTGCCCTTGCTGCTGCGCAACGGCTTCGGATTCTGGCTGGCGATGGGCCTTTCGATCGGGCTGACGGCGCTGCTCTATCTGGGGATGTTCTGGCTGGCCCCGCGCGTGGGCATCAGGCTTTAGGCGCCTTCAGCCCTTCGCGGCGGCCGGCGAGAATGGCGCCCATGGTGGCGATCAGGCCCGCCGTGAAGATCAGCCAGCTGAGGGCGAGGCCCAGGCGGATCATGGTGACGGACTGGCGCGTCCACAACAGGGTGGCTTCCCATTCCGCGTCGGCAAGCGCGTCCCGCGGGAGATCAGGGCAGGCCGACTTGTGCACCAGCAACGCTTCGCGGGTGCATTCATAGCCGCGGATGACGCGTTCGCCGGTGCCGGGGATCGGCTCCACGAAGAAGCTGTAGAGAATGAGGTAGGCGATCATCCCGCCGATCGTGAGGAAGAGGGCGGCCAGCACCCAGATGCGGCGGGTCGAGCGGCGGCTGTCCTTCACCCATTCCCAGACAACGGCGGACATGACCAGGATGAGAAGGGCGGAGACGCCCGCAATGGCCGGCGGCCAGGGCGGCGACAGGCCCGCAAGGGCGGCAAGGATCGGGAGCAGCGCGATGGCGCCGCCGATCTTCAGCGCCTGCTGGATGGTGCGGAGATAGTCGAGCATCAGCCGGGCCGGATGGTGACGGTGACGGGCTCCTCGCCGGATTCCTCTCCGCCCTGGAATTTCTGCGATGATTTCAGCGAGCGGCCGTCGGGCCATTCGGCCTGCACCATATAGTTGCCCGAAAGATAGGCGGCACGATCCGGTGCCATTTCCGTCCAGCGGCATTCGGACCGGTCCCAGCCGGGCTTGCCCAGCGCCTGACAGGTCTGGAAGGCGAAGCGGGTGGCAAGCCAGACGCGCCCGCCGGGCGGGTCCGCGACGAGGCGGAACGGGGTTTCGGCGGCTCCGCAGCCGCCTTCGCGCATGATGGGCGGTGCTTCGGACTGCAGCGTCTGTCGGTTCAGCTCCATGGCGGCAGTCGCCTGTTGCCACAGATTGCCGATCTGCGCTTCGAACGCCTCGTGTGCGGGTTCGCCATAGGCGGGGACGGGGCCATCCAGCAGCGCGAGGATCTGCGACTGCAGCTGATCGACCGGCCCCTGCCACACGTCCGGGCTGTAGCCGGCCGCCTTCAGCCTGGCTTCCAGCACCACGGCCTGATGCGCGAGAAGGATCTTCTGCTGCTCCGCCGCCGGAAGTTCGACGGGCTCGGCATCAGGCTCCGAACAATCGAAGGTGTCGAACTGCTGCGGGTCCGCGAAGCCGCCGGCTGCAGCGCTTGCCATCCGCTCCGCCTCTGCCGCGACGATGTCGGCTGCGAAGCCGTGCGCGGCGGTCCGCATCGCTGCATAGTCGGCGGGCCAGCGCGAGGCGGGGGCGGGTGACAGTTCGGCGGCGGCAGGCGCTTCCGCCTGTTCGGACGGGGCCGAGCAGGCCATCAGCGCGGCCAGCGCGCCGGACAGGGCCGCCGCGCGGGGCAATGCCAGCCTGCTTCGAGCCCCCGTCATGGCCGGAAAGGTTTCACAGGCGGGGCCTTATGGCAAGCCGTCAGCCGAAGCCTTCGGCAAGGAAACGGGTGGCGAGCGCTGCGTGGACGGCTGCGCCACGCGCCATCACGGCTTCGTCCAGCACCATGCGGTTGGAATGCAGGGCGCAGCAGCTGCGCCAGTCCGCGCCTTCGTGGGAAGCGCCCAGGAAGAACATCGCACCCGGCACCTTTTCCAGCACATAGGAGAAATCCTCCGCCCCCATCATCGGGGAGCCGAGCGTGACCCAGGCCTCGTCCCCCAGCAGCGCCCTCACCGTGCGTTCTCCGAAGGCGACGGCATCCGCGTCGCAGACGGTGACGGGGAAGCCCTGTTGGAACGCCACCGTGGCAGAGGCGCCATGCGCATCCGCGATGCCTTCGGCGAGGCGCTTCAGGCCCGCCTGCACGGCGCTTCGCTGGCGCGCGCTCAAGGTGCGGATCGTGCCGAAGAGCATGGCGGTTTCGGGGATCACATTGTCGGTGCTGCCCGCCTTCAGCTCGCCGATGGTGACGACGGCAGGATCGGCGATGGAGACATTTCGGGTGACCCATGTGTGGATCGCAAGGATGATTTCGGCAGCGATCGGAACGGGATCGAGCGCATCGTGCGGCATGGAGGCATGGCCGCCCCGGCCGTTGACGGTGACGCGGATTTTGTCTGCCGAGGCCATCAGCGGCCCGGCGCGGCCGCAGACGAGGCCGTGGGGCGCGTTGGGCATGATGTGGAGCGCGAAGGCGGCATCCGGCAGGGGATCGAGGAGGCCGTCTACCAGCATGAAGCGGGCGCCATGATGGCCTTCCTCGCCGGGCTGGAACATGAAGCTGACGCTGCCGGCCAGTTCGTCGCGCCGGGCCGACAGGATGCGGGCGGCTCCCACCAGCATCGCCACATGGCTGTCGTGGCCGCAGGCGTGCATGGCGCCCGGCGTCTTCGAGGAAAAGTCGAGGCCGGTATCCTCCTGCATGGGCAGGGCATCGGAATCGCCGCGCAGCAGCACCGTGCGGCCGTTGGCGCCGCCCCTGAGCGTCGCGACGAGGCCGGAGGTGGAGGGGCCTTCGCGCCATTCCAGCGGCAGGCCGGCCAGCGCGGCGCGGATCTTCGCGGCCGTTCTGGGATTGTGAAGGCCGAGTTCGGGGTCCTGGTGGATCGCGCGCCGCAGCGTGACGAGATCGGGGAGCAGGGCTTCGGCATCTGCGACAAGCGTTGTCATGGGAACCTCCGCCGGGAAGGGTAGCCGCATCAGCGCGGGGGTTCCAGCCACCAGTCCTGCCGCCAGCCGACGACGGCCGGGATGGCGTTTCCGGCGCTGTCCCGCGCAGGCTCATAGCGGAAGCGCTGGCGGATGAGGCGGCAGGTGGCAGCGTCAAGCGAGGGGACGCCGGACGAGCGGGCGACGGTGCAGCCGGTGACCCGGCCATCGGCGCCGACATCCAGATGCACGGTGACCTGTCCGCCCAGATTGGCGCGGGCGGCATCCGGCGGATAATCGCGCCGGTCGATGCGGCCGGATTTCCAGCGGGCGCGGACAGCGCCGCCCCCGCCGCCCTGGCCGGTGCCGGCGCCCCCCGCACCAGCGCCGATGCCCGCGCCCGATGCGCCCGTGCCGGGGCTGGCGGCGGCGGCGCCCGATTGCGTTTCGGTGCCGGTGGACGGGGCCGGGGCAACGGGGGAGGGCCTGGGTTCGGGGGGGACCGGCGGGGGAGGGGCGGCCACCGGCTTCGGCCTTGCGCGGGGCGCGGGCGGCGCGGCCGCGGCCTCAGGCTCTGGCGTGCCGGGCTTTTCGGCTTCGGGCGCGGGCGGCAGCGGCACATCGACGATGATCAGCGAGTCGGCGGGCGGCGCGATCTCGATCAGGATCGGGCGCAGGAGAAGGGCGAACACCCCAAGGTGCAGCAGGATCACGGCTGCAAGCGCCATGGCCTTCCGGTCTGAGGGGTGGAAGCGCATCGCGGCTCGCCGCTCAGGCCGGCTCCACCTCCACCATCAGGTCGCCCGACAGCTGTTCCAGCGCCTCTTGCAGGGTGGTGTGGGAGAGGCCGGCGGGCAGCGCGAGCTGCAGGCTGGCGCGGAAGATGGGGGAACCCTGCCAGGCCCCTTCCGCGGCGCTGGTTTCCAGCTCCACGATGTTGACGCCCAGCCGCGCGAGGATGAGGCTGAGTTCATTGACGATGCCGGGCCGGTCCGCGCTGGTCAGGGAAAGGTGCAGCCGCTCGCCCGGCTGGCCCTGATCGCCGGCGGGCGTGATATCCACCTTCAGCGCGGCGAGGTCGGGCGCGGCCATCGCGGCCTTCAGATCCGGGAGCCGGTCTGCCGGCAGTTCGATCAGCACCGCCCCGGTGAACAGGCCGCCGAGACGTGACAGATGCCCTTCCAGCCAGTTGCCGCCCGACCGGAAGACGGCAGCCGACAGGGCGCTGGTGAGGCCGGGGCGATCCTCCCCCATGATGGTGAGGACGAATTGGCTGTTCATGCTGGGCACGCTCCGTTCTGGTTGGCCTGACGATAGGCGCTGGAGCGGATGGCGGGAAGACCGGATGGTGGGCGCGACAGGGATTGAACCTGTGACCCCTGCCGTGTGAAAGCAGTGCTCTACCGCTGAGCTACGCGCCCGTTCCGTTTCGTCGGGCACCATCCGGTGAGGGGCGGCGGGTAAGGGATGGCCCGCCGCCTGTCAACCGCCTTCTGGCCGGTCAGTGCGTCATCGGTGCCGCAGGGGGGGCCGGCGGCACGGGCGGCACCGGGGCTGCGGCCTTTTCATCGGCCTCGTTCCACTCGATCGGCTCGATCGGCCGCGCGAAGGCCACCTTCAGCACTTCATCCACATGGCTGACCGGGATGATGGTCAGCCCCTCGCGGACGTTCGCGGGAACATCCTCCAGGTCCTTCTCGTTCTCGGCCGGGATGAGGACGGTGGTGATGCCGCCGCGCAACGCAGCCAGCAGCTTTTCCTTCAGGCCGCCGATGGGCAGCACCCGGCCGCGCAGGGTG
>NZ_JAYRCW010000115.1:0-6751 GCF_041909755.1 Sandaracinobacter sp. | reverse complement strand
GGCGCCAACAGCTATGGCGGCGGCACGAACATCGCAGCCGGAACCGTTGTCGGGAACAGCACCACCTTCGGCACCGGCAGCATCGCCGTCGCCAGCGGCGCCTTCCTGGTGTTCGATCAGGGCGCCGCCGGCAGCTTCGCACAGGGGCTCAGCGGCAGCGGCACCGTCACCAAGGCCGGCGCCGGCGCGCTTGTCCTTGGCGGCGACAACAGCTTCTCGGGCGGAACCTTCGTCCAGCAGGGGCTGTTGCAGGTGGATGGCAATCTGGGCAGTTCTGCCGTCACCGTCCGCACGGGCGGCATCCTGGGCGGATCGGGCACGGTGGGCAGCACGGTCGTCGAATCCGGCGGCCGCGTCGCACCCGGCGCGTCCATCGGCACGCTGGTCGTCAACGGGGATTTCACCCAGGCAACCGGCTCCTTCTATGATGTGGAGCTGGATTCGCTCGGCCAGTCCGACCTGATCGACATCAGCGGGCGCGCCACCATCGAATCCGGCGCCACGCTGACGGTCACGAAGCTCGATGCGCCGCGTCTCGCGCTCGGCACGCGCTATACCGTGCTGACGGCGGACGGCGGCGTCACCGGCACCTACAGCGCTGTCACGGGGGCCGCGACGCGGGTTTCGGCCTTCATCGGCGTCACGCCCTCCTATGATGCCAACAATGTGTATCTGAACGTCGCCCGCAACCGCGCCTTCGCGGCGGCGGGGGCGACGCCGAACCAGATCGCGGCGGCTTCGGGGGCAGACAATGCCGGAAACGGGGCCATGTACACCGCGATCGCCTATCTGCAGACCGATGCAGAGGCGCAGGCAGCCTTCGACTCCATTTCCGGGGAAATCCACGCCTCCGCCCGCGGCGCCACGCTGGAGGACAGCCGCTTCGTCCGTGAAGCGATGATCAACCGGACGGTGGGCGAACGCCCGGTCGGGAAGGGCCTGTGGATCCACGGCTATGGCAGCTGGGCCACCTTCGACGGAGACGGCAACGCGGCCGATGCGAAGCGCGACATCGGCGGCTTCTTCATCGGCGGCGAAATGGTGAACGAAGGCGGCCTCGTGCTGGGCGCCGTCACCGGTTATGGCGAAGCGAAGATCAAGGTTTCGGACCGGGATTCCCGGGCGGATACCAGCGACGCCTATCTGGGCGCCTATGTCGGCTTCAACGCCCTGGGCTTCAACGCCCGCGCCGGCCTTGCCTATCAGTGGCGCGATGTGAAAACGGTGCGGAACATCGCCTTCACCGGCTTCAGCGACACGGCGACTGCAGACTACAGCCTGGATACGTTCCAGATCTTTGCAGACGCCGGCTACAAGCTGGATATCGGCAGCTTCGGGGTGGAGCCCTTCTTCCAGCTTGCCTATGTCGATCTGTCCAGCGGCGGCTTCTCCGAATCCGGCGGATCGGCGGCCCTCTCCGGCTCCGGCGGCGAGGATTTCTGGCTCACCCAGCTCGGCACCCGCTTCCGCTTCGGCGTCGGCACCGGCCTTGGCGTCACCGGCTCGATCGGCTGGCGGCACCTGGCGGGCGGCGACCGCTCGACACCGGTCACCATGAGCTTCGCGGCCGGTCCCGCCTTCGACATCATGGGCGCGCCGCTTGCGAAGGATGTGGCGGCGCTCAGCCTCGCGCTCACCGGCAACGTCTCGAAGAACATCGAGGTGGATGTCGGCTACAGCGGGATCGCGGGCAGTGGGGTGTCCGATCACGGCATCCGCGCGGCGCTCACCTTCCGCTTCTGACGGGTCGCTACTGAAAGGGCGCCATTTCCGGGGGCCCACACCCCAAGCGGGGCCCCAGGGGCAGGAACCAGCAGTGCATTCGCGCTGCTGGTTCTTCGCGCGCCGGGCCGCTAACGTCCGGCCATGCGCCTTGAAGATTGCCACAATGTCCAGCACTTCCGCGAACTCGCCCGCCGGCGGCTTCCGGGGCCCGTGTTCCACTATATCGACGGCGCCGCCGACGACGAGATCACGAAGCAGCGCAACACCCGCGCCTTCGACGATGTCGATCTGCTGCCCAATGTGCTGGCGGGCGTGGCCGAAATCGACATGTCGGTCACGGTGCTGGGGCGGAAGCTGGCGATGCCGCTCTTCCTCAGCCCCACCGCGCTTCAGCGCCTGTTCCACTGGCAGGGCGAACGCGCCGTCGGTCGCGCCGCCTCGGCCTACGGCACCTATTTCGGCGTCTCCAGCCTTTCCACCGTCAGCCTGGAGGATATAGGCGCCACCGTCGAAGGCCCGAAGATGCTGCAACTCTATGTCCACAAGGATGAAGGGCTGAATCACAGCCTCGTGCAGCGCGCGAAGGATTCGGGATTCGATTGCCTCACCCTCACCGTGGACACGATCGTCGGCGGCAACCGGGAACGTTGCCTGCACACGGGGTTCACCAGCCCGCCGCGCTTCACCGCCTCAAGCGTCTGGGAATATGCGACAAAGCCCGGCTGGGCGCTGAACTATCTGTTCCGCGAACGCTTCAGCCTCCCCAACCTCGAAGGCCATCTGCCCGAAGGCAGCAGCAAATCCATGTCGGTGGCGGATTATTTCACCCAGATGCTGGATCAGACGCTGGACTGGAAACGCGCGGAGGCCATCCGCAAGAGCTGGGGCGACAAGCCCTTCTGCCTGAAGGGCGTGATGAGCGTGGACGACGCGAAACGCGCCATCGACATCGGCGCGACCGCCATCATGGTCTCCAACCATGGCGGCCGCCAGCTCGATGGCAGCCGCGCCCCCTTCGATCAGATCGCCGAACTGGCAGATGCCGTCGGCGACAGGATCGAGATCATCTGCGACGGCGGCATCCAGCGCGGCACCCATGTGCTGAAGGCGCTGGCGGCGGGCGCCCGCGCCTGCTCCGGCGGCCGCCTCTACCTCTATGCGCTCGGGGCCGCAGGGGAGCCGGGCGTCCGGCGCATCCTCGGCAAGCTGAGGGCAGAGATCGAACGCGACATGAAGCTGATGGGCGTCACGCGCATCGACCAGCTGACGCCCGACCGGCTGCGCCGGCGCTGATTCCGAAATGTAGAAAATTCTCGACAATAGGATGGTAATTCCTTACACCGAGTCGAATATTTTCGACATCGGAGCTGCAAATGTCTTTCCAGGATCTTTCTTTCCGTGAAAAGTCGGCCTGGGCCATGGGCGCCCTGGTCCTTGCCATCACCATCTTCTACCTGATCGATGTCCAGCCCATCAGCTGGCGCACCGGCGAAGCGCCCCCGGTCGATCGCCACTTCATCAAGATCACCATCGCCACGATCGTCGGCTCCATCCTGATCCAGGGCCTTCTGGCCGCCCGCAACCCGAAGGAAGCCGATGCCCCCGCCGACGAGCGGGAGCGGCTCGCGCTTGCCCGCGCCGGCAGCCTTTCCGGTTTCATCCTCGGCTTCGGCAGCATCGCCGCCCTGATGAACTATCTGGTCCACCCCAACGGGGACCTGCTGTTCCACGGCATCCTCCTCAGCCTGCTGGTCTCCACCATTGCCGAGTCCGCCCTGCAGATCTTCTTCTTCCGGCGCGGCGGCTGAGACATGGGCAAGCGCCCCCCCATCACCAACCGGGTGAAGCTGCACCGCATGCTCGCCGGCGGCATCACCCAGGCCGAACTCGGCGAAGCGGTCGGCGTCACCCGCCACACCATCATCGCGATCGAGCAGGGCGCCTATTCCCCCAGCCTGGAAACCGCCTTCCGCATCGCCCGCCACTTCGGTGTGGGCATCGAGGATGTGTTCGGGTGGGAGGGCTAGGCGAAGGCAGTTTGCCAAACTAACCTCCCGGAAAATCGCGAGTGGGGGGATGGATATGCGCAAATGGGTGTGGGGCTTGCTGGGCCTGATCGGCCTCGCCGCCATCGGCTTTTTCGCCTTCGCGCCCGGCATCCTCGAATCCCGCACCAACAAGGTGGATGGCCTCCCGCTCATCCCCGTCTCGGCCGAGGCAAAGGCGCTGCACGCCACGCTGCGCATCGTCGATTTCCATTCCGACACGCTGATGTGGAAGCGCGACATTCTGGATCGCGCATCGCGCGGGCACGAGGATCTGCCCCGCCTGCAACAGGGCAATGTCACGCTCCAGCTCTTCTCCTCGGTCACCAAAAGCCCGCGCGGCCAGAATTACGACGGCAACACCGGCGACACGGACAACATCACCCCGCTCGTCATCGCCCAGCTGCAGCCGCCCCGGACATGGTTTTCCCTCACCGAACGCTCGCTGTTCCACGCCCGGAAGCTGGATCGCGCGGTGGCCGCCTCGGATGGCGCGCTGGTGAAGGTCAGCGATGCCGCTTCACTCGACGCCCTGTTGACTGCCGCCGCCCGATCCCCCCGGCCCGTCGGCGCGATGCTGACGATCGAAGGCCTTCAGAACCTTGAAGGAAAGGCGGAAAATCTCGAACGTCTCCACGCCGCCGGCTTCCGCATGGCGGGGCTCACCCACTTCTTCGACAATGAACTCGCGGGCTCCATGCACGGCGTCGAAAAGGGGGGGCTTACCCCGCTCGGCCGACAGGTCGTCGCCCGGATGGAGGAACTGGGCATGATCGTCGATGTCGCCCACCTGTCCCACAAAGGCGTCGCCGAACTCATCGCCACCGCCCGCCGCCCCCTCGTATCCAGCCATGGTGGCGTGCGGGCCATCTGCAAGACCAACCGCAACCTTTCCGACGAAGAGATCAGGGGCATCGCCGCCACCGGCGGCCTCGTCGCCATCGGCTATTGGGACGGCGCGATCTGCGGCACCGATCCGCGCACGGCCGCCCGGTCCATGAAGCATGTGCGGGATCTCGTCGGTATCGCCCATGTGGGGCTTGGCAGCGATTACGACGGCGCGACGACGGTGCGCTTCGATACCAGCCAGCTGGAACAGATCACCCAGGCCCTGATGGACGAAGGCTTCACGGCAGAGGAAATCCGCGCCGTGATGGGCGAAAATGCGCTGCGCCTGATCCGCGCCGGCATCCAGCCGCTATAGACTGACCCGCGACAGCGCGGCCGACAGCCGCGCCTTCACCGGCCCCTCGGCGAACGGAAAGCTGCGGAAGAAGTCCGCCTGCGAAAGCCCGCCCGTCCACCCCGCTTCGGCCGCCCATCGAAGGGCGCGCGCCTCGTCGCCGTTCAGCGATTGCATGGCAGCGGCAATCATCGCGATCAGCACATGGGCCCCCGGCGCCCGCGCGGCGCGGTCGGCCCAGTCCGCCGCGTCCGCCGTTTCGCCGCGCACCAGGTGGCTGAACGCCCGCGTCGCCATCATCGCATAGAAAAGGGGGTCTATGGGGCTCAGCGCCATCGCCCGGTCCACCTGATGCTGCCCACCCGCCCCGTCGCACAGCAGCGCACGCGCCCAGGCCATCGAATAGATGCCCTGCGCATAGTTCGGGCTCAGCGTCGTCGCCCGTTCCAGCCATCCCAGGCTGTCTTCCAGCCGGCCCTCCAGCCAGAAACTGCGCCCCATGGTGAAATTCACGAACGGGTCCAGCGCATCCAGAGTCGCCGCCGCTTCCGCGTGCCGCCGTGCGTTCAGCCGAGCCGCATCGATATCGGCATAGCGAAGGAAGGCCGTCTGGAAGCTGGTGAAGCTCAGCCCCGCATGCGCGCGCGCAAAGCCCGGCTCCCGCGCCAGCGCCGCCGAAAACAGCCGGGCCGCTGTTGCGTTATCCTGCGCGTTGAAGCGGAACATGTGCTGCAACCCCAGGTGATAGGCCTGCCAGGCATCCAGATTCTCCGGCGTCGTCAATTGCGCAGCCCCGGCCTCATTCTGGGGGATTCGCAGCTCGATCGCTGTCGTCACGCCCGCGGCAATCCGCGACCGGATGTCATGCACATCGTCGCGCCGTCCCTCGAAGCGCTCGGCCCAGATCATCCCGCCGCGCGTATCGCCCAGCTGCACCGTCACAACCATCCGTGGCCCGATGCACGCGACAGACCCGGCCATGCAGTAACGCACGCCCAGCAAGCGCCCGACTTCGCGGGGGTCCGCATCGGCGGCCAGCCGGAAGCTCGATCCGCGCGCGATCACGTGCAGCCATCTGAGGCGGCTCAACTCCACGATCAGGTCGTGGGAAAGCGCCTCCGCCAGGATCCCCCATTCGCCTCAATCGCCCAGCGTCGCGAACGGCAGCACCGCGATCGAGGGCCTCGCCGCCACATCCGGCAAATCCTGCCGCGTCGCCGGTGCCGCGGGCACCAGATCCTCCACTGGCGCCACGAACCGGAATCCGTGGCCATGCACGGTCCGGATGCAGCGCTGCGCCTCGCCGCTGTCGCCCAGGGCGGCGCGGGCGGATTTGATGCGGCTGGAAATTGCGGTGTCCGAAACGATCCGCCCGCCCCATACCTCGCGGATCAGTTCGTCCCGGGTCACAAGCTGGCCGGCACGCGCCACCAGATGCGCGATCAGCCGCAACACCTGCGGCTCGACATGCGCTGCCTCGCCGTCGCGGCTCAGCTCGAACCGCGTCATGTCCAGAACCTGCTCGCCGATCCGAACCCGCATCCGCGACCCTTAGCAAATCTCCACAAATTCTCCACGCCGCCGCCAAGCATGGCGGGGGGCCTTCGGGCAAATGTGGCGCAGGGCCAGCACGGCCCCGGCAGGAAGGAACGGATATGCCCCTCGTGGACATCGAACTGATCGAAGGCGTCTTCACCCCGGCGCAGAAGCGGGACCTGATCGAACAGGTGACCGAAGCGGTCGTCCGGGTGGAAGGCGAAGCGCTGCGCCCCGTCACATGGGTCCGCATCAAGGAGGT
>NZ_JAYRCW010000114.1:0-6805 GCF_041909755.1 Sandaracinobacter sp. | reverse complement strand
CGCATTCTTCTGCGCATCCTCATTGGCGCGCGCCCATTCGGCGTTCGTCTTGCAGATCCGCTCCTTTTTCACCAGCGATCCGGTCACCTGGATCTTGCGGCAGCGCACATAATTCGGATCCTTGGGGTCCAGCTTTTCCGCGCCGGCGTCCGCCGTTGGCGCCGCCAGCAGCGGCGCCGCCGGCACAAGCGCAGCCGCCGTCAGGGCTGCAGCGGCGATCAAGAGTTTCTGCATTCAATCCTCCAATGCAATTCGCGCGCATGAACCATTGCCGACCGGCCGGCGATCAACCGCTTCATGCTGCACACGCGAACACAGTTTCGCTTGCCCGGCGATTCGGCGCAAGCCCTGCCGTCGATCAGCAGGTGCCCGTGCCGGGCGCCCGGCAATCCTGCCCGGTCCGGTGCCGGCCGACGAAATCATCCGCTTCCTTGCGGGAGCGTTCGATATACTCCGCCCATTCGGCGTTCGTCTTGCAGAGCCGCTCCTTCTTCACCAGCGATCCGGTGACCGGAATCTTGCGGCAGCGCATATAATCAGGGTCATCCGGGGAGATCTTCGTCGGATCGTATGGCCGTTCCGCAGCATCGGCAGCCGGCATCATCAGGATCGCGCCGGAGAAAATCAGGGCAAACAGGCTCATGTCGATCTCCGTTCATGGGCATTCGCCCAGACGATGGTCAGCATATCAGCAATAGACGCCGCCGCCATAGCAATCCTTGCGGCTGTTGCGCGCCTGCGCCGCCATGTCGTCGGCCTGCCCGCGCGCCTCCTCCATATCCTTCTGCCAGTCGCGATTGGCTTTGCAGACGCGCTTCTTCTGAA
Organism: Sandaracinobacter sp.; assembly: GCF_041909755.1. NCBI lineage: Bacteria > Pseudomonadati > Pseudomonadota > Alphaproteobacteria > Sphingomonadales > Sphingosinicellaceae > Sandaracinobacter > Sandaracinobacter sp. Next base: position 5,980 of record NZ_JAYRCW010000114.1, on the reverse strand, counting down.
AGGTGGAGCCGGGCACCGGCATCTTTCGGCAGCGGACGAAGTCGGGGTGCTTGGGATCCAGCTGACCGTTATCGACGACCTGCCCGGCTTCCTGGGCGTCAGCGGGAATTGCGGGCAGCACGAACATCGGCAAAACGGACAACAGGATCAGGGCACGCACCGGCATCTCCACACAACAAGCCCCGTCAACATGGGGCCGTCGCAATGTCTATCAGCCTCCGCGCGACAATCCAGCCGGATCATGCCCCGAAGCATCGGCCGCGGCGAACATGTCCACCAGCAGATCCTGTTCCGCGTCACTCAGATGCGGGTTCCACACATCAAAGATCAGCACCACGCGCAGCTCGTCGCTGTCGTTCCAGGCCTCATGTTCGATCGTATCGTCGAACGCGAAGGCCTCGCCCTCCGTCCATTGCCGCGTCTCCCCGCCCACCCGGAATCCGCAGCCCTGCGGCACGATCAGCGGCAGATGGATGATCGCCCGCGTGTTGGTCACGCCGGTATGCGGCGGAATCCGCGTGCGCGGCTTCAACAAAGAGAAGAAGGCGCTCGGCCCCCGGCCGGGGATATGGTTGCGCGGCAGCGCCGCCAGCGCCTTCGCCGTTTCGGGGCAGGCCTCCAGCACGGGCGCATTCGGCTCGCCATATTCCCACAGGAAGCAGGCGCCCCAGTCCAGCCGGTTGTCCAGCGCGCTCCACTTGTTCTCCGGCGTCCCCTTCTCCTGCCGCACATAGGGCCGGATCACCTCAGACCTACCCGCCGCCAGCGCCCGGAACTCGGCGCGGATCGCGTCCGTCCGCGCCTCAAGCGCCGGCATCCAGGGAAAATGCCGCCGTTCGAAGAACTCGTCCGCAGGCAGGAAAGGGTAATGCACGCCCGAACATTCATTGGTGAAGATCCGCCGCCGCCCCAGCATGGCATCAACACAGGCGCCCATGCGCCGGCGGCTCGTTTCGTCGGCGGCCGCAACCGCCTGCGCCAACCCACCGTCCAGCCGTGCTGCGAAATCCGCATGCTGCTCGGCCACGAACCGGCGGCCCTCTTCGATCCGCGCCTGCAGGGCCGGCGGCATGTCCGCGATCCCCGCCGCCATCGAAAGCACATTGCGCCAATGCTCGGCCGCGCGCGGAAAATTCCCGTCTGCCCGGTGCCAGTCCGCCAGCCGCATCTGCGCCATCAGGTGCCGCTGGTCCACCGCGATCACCGCTTCCAGCGCCGCCAGTTCGCCGGCCCGGTCCCCCCGCCCACGCCGCGCAGACGCCAGGTTCATCATCAGCGGCTGCTGCCCCGGATCCGCCTTCAGCGCGGCATCGAACAGCCGCTCCGCCAGCTCGAAATCACCATCCGCCAGCGCGCGCAGCCCCCGCGCGTTCATCACCACCGGATGCGATCCATCGATCCGCATCGCTTCGTCCAGCAGCGCCAGTTCCTGCGCCCCCTGCCCGGCCTGCCGCGCGGCGGCCGCGCCGCGCAAAAGCTGTTCCAGATCCCGTGCCGAAGCCATGTGCGCCAAATCCTGCCGCCAAGAAGCAGCCGATCCCTAGGCCCCGCGGAACGCCCGCACAAGAAGTCGGATTGCGCCCATGCGCCGCACCATGCCATCAGCATCGGCCATGGCCGAACCCGCCCAGATCCTCCGCCAGGCCGAATGGCTCGCCCACCGCTATGACACCGTGGGAGACAGGGTCCAGTTCCTGCACGTGCCGCGCCAACGGCACCGCGAAGTCCCCTTCCTCACAGACGAATATCTGGCCCCCGCCGGCGAACCCGTCGCTCTCGGGCGCGAAGCCGCGATGGCCGAGGCCGCAGGGCCGGCGTCGCACCACTTCATCTTCCACTCCGCCTTCTGCTGTTCCACCCTGCTCGTCCGTGCGCTGGATCGCGAAGGCGTCGCCATGGGCCTCAGCGAACCCGTCCTCCTGAACGATATCGTCGGCTGGCGGCATCGCGGGCCGGTGGAGGGCGCGAAGGTCGCAATGGTCCTCGATCAGGGCCTTAACCTGCTCGCACGGCCCTGGTCGCCCGGCGAAGCCATCGTCCTGAAGCCCTCAAACCTGGTGAACGCGCTCGCGCCTGCCATGCTGGGCCTACACCCCGGCAGCAACGCCCTTCTGCTCCACGCCCCGCTCGAGGATTTTCTCGCGTCGATTGCCCGCAAGGGCCTGTGGGGCCGGCTCTGGGTGCGGGATCTGTTCCTGAAACTCGGTCGGGAAGGCCTGCTCCAGTTCGGAATCGAAGGACAGGATCTGCTGAAACTCACCGATATCCAGGTGGCCGCCCTGTGCTGGATGGGCCAGCAGCGCCAGTTTCATGACCTCGCGGTCCGCTTCGGCGGCCGCATCCGCACGCTGAACAGCGAGGATTTGATGGCGCGTCCGGCCGAAACATTGGCCGCCCTCGCAGCCCATTTTGCCCTGAACCTCGATCAGGCCGCCATCGAGGCCATCGTCTCCGGCCCCGCCTTCACGCGCAACAGCAAGACAGGCAGCAATTTCTCCGCTTCAGATCGCGCCGCCGACAAGGCGGCCGGGCTGTTGGCCCACGCCGACGAGGTGGAAAAGGTCCACCTCTGGGCGAAGGAACTCGCCCGCACCCACAGCATCCAGACAGAGCTTCCGGGCCGCCTGCTGCCCTGAGCAATCTGCGCCCCCGGCCCCTTCCCGCGAGGCCCGCCGGTCTCTGGAACCTTCCCGCCAGGCCCCGCCGGGCTCCGGCACATCCATGCGCCCATCACGCGCCCGCACCTCCGGTCGCATCCCCATGCAGAAAGGGGCGGGCCTTTCGGCCCGCCCCCTCTGTTTCCGGTCAACAACCCGGAACATCCGGTCCGCTTAGAAGCGGATGCGGGCGCCCACGTTGAAGCGACGGCCCAGCGCGTCGTAGGTCGACGGATAGACGTTGCCGCTGTTGAACGAGGTCGAACCGATCGAGTTCCCGACCACCTTCGGCTGCTTGTCGAAGAGGTTGGAGATCGCGAAGGTGAACGAGAAGGTCTCGCTCGCCTGGAACCGCGCCGACAGGTCGAAGATGTTGTACGCCGGGATGCTGTTGAAGTCGCCTTCCTGACCATTCAGGTTGCCGCCAACCAGCGTGCCGGAGAAGGCGTTCGGGGCATCTTCATAGGTCACGCTCGACAGGTGCCGCCACAGCAGCGAGATGTCGAAGTCGCTGATCGAGAAGGTGTTCCGAACCGACCAGGACCAATCCGGCTGGATCGAGCCGCAGCTGGTGCCGAACTTGCCCACGCAATCGATCGGCGTGGAGGTCGGCGAAGCCTGGAAGATCGACTTGCCCGTCCAGTTGCCGGTGATCGCCAGCTTCCAGCCCACGGCGCCGAAGTCGGTGCCATAGTTCAGCGTGAAGTCCACGCCGTCCGTTTCCAGGCGGCCCAGGTTCGAGGTCGCGAGGAACAGGCCCGGAACTTCAGCCGAGTCGCCCGAAAGCGTACCGGTGATGTTCGAACGGCGGATGATCGTGCAGGCGTCGGTGGTGGACGCGCCGGCCGGCGGGCTCAGCGGGTTCGCACCGAAGCAGGCTTCGATCGCGTCGTTCGGGGTCGGCGACGACACAGCGTCGGTGACGACGATGTTGTAGTAGTCGACCGTCAGGCTCAAGCCCGGGGCGAACTCGGGCACAAACACCGCACCCAGCGTCCAGGAGTTGGACGTTTCCGGCTTCAGGTTGACGTTGCCGCCGAAGGTTGCGTTCGCCTGACCGGCCGTCGGCACCGAGATGGAGCCGATGGAGTTGGCGGGCGCGCCCTGCGCAAGGCAGATGGCCAGCAGTTCACCCGTCGGAACCGGACGACCCAGCGAACCGCCCTGGTCGTTCAGGTTGGCGCAGGGATCGTCGCCCAGGTTGGTCAGGCCCGTGTTCACCGGCGAGAAGAGCTCGGCGATGTTCGGGGCGCGGACGGCATGGGCATAGGCACCGCGGAACTTCAGGCCACCACCCGGCGACCAGCTGCCGCCGATCTTCCAGGTCCAGGTGTCGAAGCTCGGGTTCGTCGGCGCGTCGACCGTGTACTTGGAGTAGCGGACGCCGCCTTCGAGGGTGAGTTCCTCGACGAAGGGCTTGTCCTGAACCAGCGGCGCGATGATTTCGCCGTAGAGTTCATAGACATTGAAGCCGCCCGAGATGTTCGGGGCCGCGCCGCCGGCGCCACCCAGGTCACCCGATTGCGACAGCAGATCCGACTTCTGCTGGGCCGAATAGTCCCGCCATTCGGCGCCGAGGGCGAAGGCCACCGCGTCCGAAGCGAAGGGGATGCCCACGCCGAAGTCGCCGGAGATGCTGCCCTTGACTTGCGTCAGGCTGAACTCGTTCGTCGTGACCGACGATTCGCCCAGGAAGTCGTTCATGCCCGGCGTGATGGAACCGGTGGCGCCGAACAGGTTCAGCGGAACGCAGCCGTTCGACGTATCGAAGCAGCCGTTGCCGTTCGACAGCATCGACTGACGAACGCGGGAGTTCAGCCAGTAGCCGTCAGCCGCAGCCGAGTTCTCGGATTCGCCGTAGCTCGCCGACACGTCATAGTCGATCGTGCTGGTGATCGCGCCGCGCAGACCCGCCTGATAGTCGAAGAAGGTGGTGTCGTAGGTGGAGATCCGCGGACCGCCTTCCACGTTCCGGCGCGAAACCACCGCGGTCACGCTGCGATAGTCCGCATCGCCAGGACGCAGGTTCGGGTTCGCCGCAGCGGCGCACTCGGCCGCCGTGAAGCGCGGCGTGTAGCCGGCACCGGGCGTGGTGTCGAAGTTACAGAAGGCGTTGCGCTGAGTCGCAGACAGGAACGGGTTGTTCAGCGGAACGTCCACGGTCAGGCCGAACGCGCCCGACGGGGCGATGATCGTCTGCACCTTGTTCTTCGAGAAGATCGCCCGGGTGTAGAACTCCAGGTTCTCGTTCACTTCATAGCGGCCGTTCGCGTAGATGTTGAAGCGCTTGAACGGCGTCTGGAACACGTTGTACGGGTTGAAGTTGAACGCGTTGAACGCCGTGCTGGTGTTGAATCCGGTGCCGTCGGCCGTCACCTGGCGCTGACCGCCCTGCACGTTCGCGCCACCCGTGATGCTGTCCGAACCCGTCGGGTTCACGCCAGACCAGCGCGAGGGGTTGGACGTGCCCGAACCACCGGCCGAGCCGATGAAGCTGTCATAGGACCAGCGCGAGAAGTCGCGGTCGTCCTGCAGCACCTGGTCGGATTCCTGATAGCCGACGGCGAGGGTCACGTTACCGCGGCCATCGTCGAAGCCGGCGCCCATCACCATGTCGAGGCGCAGCGTCTGGCCGTCACCCTTTTCGGTGATGCCATAGCCGCCCGACACTTCCACGCCGGTGAAGTCGCGGCGGGTGATGAAGTTCACGACGCCCGAAACGGCGTCGGCGCCGTAGGTGGTGGACGCACCACCGGTCAGCACGTCGACACGCTCGACGAGGGCCAGCGGAACGTTGTTAAGGTCGAAACGGCCGTTCAGTTCGGCCGGCACCAGGCGCTGGCCGTCAAGCAGAACGATGTTCCGGTTGGAACCGAGGCCGCGCAGGTTGACGAACGACGCACCGCCGTTGCCGTTGTTCACGGCGGAACCGATCGACGGCACGATGCCGGGGATGTCGCGCAGGACTTGCTCGGCGTTGGAGATCTGCTTCAGATCGATTTCGTCGGCCGACGTCACCGTGACGGGCGTGGCGCGCTCGAGGTTCGGGTTCTTGATGAGCGAGCCGGTCACCACGATGGTTTCGGCTTCAGCTTCAGCGGCGGCGGCAGCGGACTGCGCAAAGGCCGCGGGGCCCGCAAGCATGGCGATGCTGACGGCGGCGGTGGCGACCGAGCCCTTCAGGGTGGCGCGCTTGTGCCAGAGTGTTTGGGTCACGTGTGTCAGTCCTTCCTTTGATGCGCTTCCAGATGGTCCGGCCGGAACCGGATATCCCTCCACCTGGATGACGCCTTTGCTTGTCCCGAACAGTCCGCGCGCGCTGG
>NZ_JAYRCW010000113.1:0-7044 GCF_041909755.1 Sandaracinobacter sp. | reverse complement strand
CCGGAACCGAACTGGGCAAAAGCCGGAACACCCGCAGGCGCATCCTCGATGCCTCGCGCGACGTTCTGGCCGCGCATGGCTATCAGGGTTTTTCCACGATTGCGGTCGCCGAACGCGCAGGGCTGACGCGCCCGGCCATGCTCTATCACTTCAAGTCGCGGGCGGATCTCGTCCGCGCCACCGCCCAGCATCTGATCCGCACGCGGATCCAGGCCTTCGAAACCGCGATGGCGGGCCTGGAAAGCGCCGCAAGCCCCGGCGATGCCGCAGTTGCCGAGGCGATGGTGGATATGCTGTGGGAACAGCGGCAGGGCCCGGAATTCGCCGCCACCGTCGAACTGCTGATCGCCGCCCGGACCGATTGCGACCTCCGCGATCTGATCCAGCCCGCGATCGACGCCTTCGATCAGGGTCGGCTGGACATCTCCCGCCGCGCCCTTCTCGGCGCCAATCGCGAAACGGCTGCTTTCGAATTCGCGCGCGATCTGCTGCGCTTCATGATGGACGGCATGGCCCTGCAGGACTGGCTGACGATCGACAAGGATCAGCGCCTCGTCGCCGCGCGCGAGTTCCTGAAGGCGCTCGTGGGCTCGGATCAGGGGCGCAGCTTCCTGGCGGCGGTCGTCGCCGGCCAGCTGCAAGGCGCCTCCGCAACGCCCGCCGTCAGCGACTGATCCGCAGCACCTTCCCCTTCGGATCGTCGGTCGTGATCCACACGGCCCCGTCGGGCGCCACCCGAACATCGCGGATGCGCGCCCCGACCGATCGGAACAGGCTTTCCTGCCCCAGCACCTTGCCGTCGGCCGACAGGCGGATGCGTCGCACCTCCTTGTCCACCAGCGCCCCCACCAGCAGATCGCCGTTCCAGTCCGGGAACATCGTGCCGCGATAAACGGCAAGGCCCGACGGCGCGATGGAAGGCGTCCACACCAGGATCGCATCCTCCATCCCCTGGTATCGGCGATAGGGGGAAATGGTCGCGCCGGAATAATCCAGCCCCTTGGTCGCCACCGGCCAGCCATAGTTGCGGCCCGGCCGGATCATGTTCACCTCGTCCCCGCCGCGCGGCCCATGCTCATGCTCGAACAGCACGCCCCGCACGGGGTCAAAGGCCAGCCCCTGCGGATTGCGGTGCCCCCGGCTATAGATGGTGCCCAGCGCCCCGGCTTCCGCCACGAAGGGGTTGTCCTGCGGCACCTTCCCGTCGGTGGTGATCCGCATCACCTTGCCCAGCGGGCTGTCCAGCCGCTGCGCCTGCTCGCGGAAATCGAAACCGTCGCCGGTCGTGACCAGCAGCGTGCCATCCGGCAGGAAGGCCATGCGCCCGCCGAAATGCACCGCGCCCCGCTTCAGCGGCGTCGCGGTATAGATGGGCGTCACCTCCAGCAGGCTGTTGCCCACCAGCTTCGCCCGCGCGATCCGCGTGCCGTTGGCCGAATTCGTGCCATGGGCATAGCTCAGATAGACAAGGCCGTTCTGCTGGAACCCCGGATCGGCCACCACGTCGAACAGCCCGCCCTGCCCCTGGTTGAACACCTTCGGCACGCCGCTCACGCGGCTCATGCGCAGCCCCTCGATCCGGTGCAGGCCGCCGTCCCGCTCCGTCACCAGCACGCCGCCGCCCGGCAGAAAGGCGATGCTCCACGGATGGTTCAGGTTCGAAGCCACCAGCTCCACGCGCGGCTCCGCCGAGGCGGCAACCGGCGCAGCCGCCGCCAGCAGGGCCAGGATCAAGGCCTTCAGCCGTCGCATATCCACTCTCCCGTCCTGCCCAATTCTCCGCTACGCTAGCGCCATTCAGGCCGAGGGGACAAGCGGATGACGAAATGGTGGATGCGTCTGGGGGCACTGTTGCTCGCGGCGCTGGTGACGACGGCGCTGGTCAGCCTGGGGCACAGCCTGTTCGTGCAATCCGAACTCGCCGCGCTCGGCACGGCGCTCCCCATCCATGTCCGGCTGGGCGCCATGCTGCGCGATTTCATCGGCCTGCTGCCCACGCTTGGGGCAATCGTGCTCGGCGCGCTTCTGATCGCCTTCCTCATCGCCGGCTGGCTGCGCCCGCGCGCCGGCCGTCTGGCGCCCTTCGCCTACCCGCTGGCCGGCTGGGCGGCGATCGCCCTCGCGCTGTTCGCCATGCGCCTCGCCTATGGCTTCTCGCCGCTCGCCGGCGCGCGGACAGGCATGGGCTTCCTCGTCATGAGCCTCGGCGGCCTCGCCGGCGGCCTGCTCTTTTCCTACATGCTCGGACGCATCCGCCGCTAGGCCGGCCAGACCTCCGCCAGCGCCGTCGCCAGCCAGCCCACCAGCGCCGCGTTCACCTCGCGCGGCCGTTCCTGCGCCAGGAAATGCCCAGCGGGGATCACCCGCTCGGTCAGCCGGGGGCAGTTGGCGCGCATCGGCTCCGCCAGCCGCGACGTCAGCGTTTCGCACACGGCGTCATATTCGGCGTGCAGGAACAGCACCGGCATCTCCAGCCGCCACCGGTCCTTCACCCGCGCGGCATAGGCCGCGTTCGCCGCGCCGTTCATGTACCAGCTGTCCGGCCCGAAAAAGCCGTTGCGCACCAGCCCCTCCACATAGCGGTCCTCGTCCGCCTCGGTCAGAACTGCCTCGTCGCGCGGCATCTGCGGCGCGGCCATGCCCGGCCCGAACCAGCCGCCGCGGGCGCGCACCCCGGCGGTGATCGCCGGCTGCCCCTTCATCGCGGGGTCGCTCATGCGGAAGGCCAGCCGGATCATGGCGCGCGGATCCGCATCGAAGGCCGCGCAGGCCGCCGCGAAATTCTCGCGATAGAACAGGTGGTAATCCCATTGCGCGGCGGGATGCTCAGCTTCCGGATACAGCGCCCGGTCGGCATAGGGCAGCGCCGCCTCGATGCTGAACCCCTCCGGCAGATAGGGCAGGCACATCGCCGCGACCCCATGGCAGCGATCGGGATGCTGCTGCGCGATGGACCACACCACCGGCGCGCCCCAGTCATGCCCCACCCAGATGGCGCGCGCCGCGCCCAGATGATCCAGCAGCTCGATCATGTCGGCCACGATCTCGGCCAGCGCATAGTCCGCATGCGCCGGATAGATGCTCGACCGGCCATAGCCGCGCACGTCGGGCGCCACCGCATGAAAACCCAGCCCGGCCACCACCGGCAGCTGGTGCCGCCAGGAAATGGAGAGTTCCGGCCAGCCATGCACAAAGATCACCGGCACCCCGGCGGGATCGCCCGCGCTCAGGAAAAAGCTCGTGTGGCGTGGGGTTCTGCACACCTGCTCGCGAATCGCCGTCATCTCGCTCTCCTGCGAAACCGCGGGGGTCAGAAGCGGGGCAGCCCCGCCACCGCCTGCCGGTATTCGGCCATGATCCCGTCCAGGATCTCCTTCACCGGCCGCACGCTGTCGATGCGTCCCGCCACCTGCCCGGTCAGGGCGATGGCCGCCTCCATGTCGCCGCCGAAATACAGATCCTTCGCGCGCGCCATCTCGCCGAAGATATTGTCCGTCGGCTCCACCTCCAGCTTCGACGTGCGCGCCGTCCGCAGCGCCCGCAGCGCCGGCCCCGGCCCCTGCCGGTTCAGGAACACCGTGTCGGTTTCCTTCGCCGCCACGATCGCATCCTTCCAGTTGTGACGCACCGGGCTTTCCGCCGCGCTCACCATGCGCGTCCCCAGCTGGATGCCGTCGGCCCCCAGCGCGAAGGCCGCCGCCATCGTCCGCCCGCACAGCATCCCGCCCGCGGCCACGATCGGCTTGTCCGTATGCGCCCTCACCAGCGGCAGCAGCACCATGGAGGCGACATCGCGGGCATTCTTGAACCCCCCGCCCTCGCCGCCTTCCACCACCAGCCCGTCCACACCGGCCTCCAGCGCCTTCAGCGCCCCGGCCAGGTTCGGCACCACATGGAACACTGTCAGCCCCGCCGCCTTCAGCTCCCCGCAGAAGCGGTTCGGATCCCCGGCGGATGTCGTCACGAAGCGAACGCCCTGGTCGATGATGAACTTCACGATGTCGGGGTCGCGCACGAAGGCCTGCGCCACGTTCACGCCGAACGGCTTGTCGGTCAGTTCCCGCATCTTCGCGATCTCGCCGCGAATGGCGTCCAGCTCGCCCGAACTCGTCTCGATGATCCCCAGCCCGCCCGCGTTGGAAACGGCCGAGGCCAGCTGGCTGCGGGCGATCCAGCCCATCGGCGCCTGGATGATCGGCCGCTCGATCCCCAGCATGTCGCACAGGCGATTGCGCCCGCTGTTGTCTTGCATCCGCTCTCTCCCCACCTACCCTCTCGAACAGAGCGAAGCATGGGCGCCGGCGTCCTGCCACCTCTCGATTTTTTCGGCCGTCCGGTTGTGTGGCAAAACTGCAACACTACATCGGAGGAAAGGAGTAACAGGCGGGCATGAACATCGAGAAATTCACCGACCGGGCCAAGGGCTTCCTCCAGGCCGCGCAGACGATTGCGCTGAGGGAACAGAATCAGCGCGTCACCACCGGCCACCTGCTGAAGGCCCTGCTGGATGACGATCAGGGGATGGCCTCTGGGCTGATCGCGGCAGCGGGCGGCAACGCCCAGCGCGCCCGTGTCGCCGTCGATTCGGCCGTCGCCCGGCTGCCCAAGGTGTCGGGCAGCGGCGCGCAGATGCAGTGGGATCAGGATGTCGCGCGCCTTCTCGATCAGGCGGAACAGATCGCCACGAAGGCGGGTGACAGCTTCGTCACGGTCGAACGGCTGCTGCTGGCGCTCGCCCTCGCCCCGGAAACAGAGGCCGGAAAGGCGCTGAAGGAAGCCGGCGTCACTGCGCAGGGCCTGAACGCCGCCATCGAAGACCTCCGCAAGGGCCGCGCCGCGCACAGCGCATCGGCCGAGGAAAGCTATGACGCGCTGAAGAAATATGGCCGCGATCTCACCCAGTCCGCGCGCGACGGCAAGCTGGACCCGGTGATCGGCCGCGACGAGGAAATCCGCCGCACGATCCAGGTGCTGGCGCGCCGCACCAAGAACAACCCCGTCCTCATCGGGGAACCCGGCGTCGGCAAGACGGCGATTGCCGAAGGCCTCGCGCTGCGCATCGCCAACGGCGACGTGCCCGACGGCCTGAAGGACAAGGTGCTGTTCGCGCTCGACATGGGCGCGCTCATCGCGGGCGCCAAGTATCGCGGCGAGTTCGAGGAGCGGCTGAAGGCCGTGGTCGACGAGATCAAGGCGTCCGACGGGCAGATCATCCTGTTCATCGATGAAATGCACACGCTGGTCGGCGCCGGAAAATCCGAAGGCGCGATGGATGCCTCCAACCTGCTGAAGCCCGCGCTCAGCCGGGGCGAGATGCATGTGATCGGCGCGACCACGCTGGATGAATATCGCAAGCATGTCGAAAAGGACGCCGCGCTCGAGCGCCGCTTCCAGCCCGTGTTCGTGGGCGAACCCACGGTCGAGGACACGATCTCGATCCTGCGCGGCCTGAAGGAAAAATATGAACTGCACCACGGCGTGCGGATCACCGACAGCGCGCTGGTCTCCGCCGCCACCCTCTCCAACCGCTACATCTCGGACCGGTTCCTGCCCGACAAGGCGATCGACCTGATGGACGAAGCGGCCTCGCGGCTCAGGATGGAGGTGGAATCCAAGCCCGAGGAGATCGAGGCGCTGGATCGCCGCATCATGCAGCTGAAGATCGAGCGCGAGGCGCTGGCAAAGGAAAAGGACGACGCGTCGCGGGGCCGGCTGCAGGCGCTGGAAGCCGAGCTGTCGGACCTGGAACTGGAAGCGGGCAACCTGACGGCCCGGTGGGAAGGCGAGAAGGAAAAGCTCTCCAACGCGACAAGGATCAAGGAACAGCTGGATCAGGCCCGGTTCGAAGTGGACCAGGCGCAGCGGCAGGGCAATTTCGCCCGCGCAGGCGAACTGACCTATGGCCTGATCCCCGAGCTGGAAGCAAAGCTCGCAGAAGCCGAAAAGGCCTCGGAAGCGGCCATGGTGCGCGAGGAAGTCACCTCCGAGGACATCGCCGCCGTCGTCTCCCGCTGGACGGGCATCCCCGTCACCAAGATGATGGAGGGCGAGCGCGAGAAGCTCCTGAACATGGAAGCCGAGCTGAACCGCCGCGTCATCGGGCAGGATGATGCCGTGAAGGCCGTCTCCAAGGCCGTCCGCCGCGCCCGCGCCGGCCTGCAGGATCCCAACCGCCCGCTGGGCAGCTTCCTGTTCCTCGGCCCCACGGGCGTCGGCAAGACAGAGCTGACCAAGGCGCTGGCCGATTTCCTGTTCGATTCATCCGACGCGATGGTCCGCATCGACATGTCGGAGTTCATGGAAAAGCATTCGGTCGCCCGCCTGATCGGCGCGCCTCCGGGCTATGTCGGCTATGACGAAGGCGGCGTCCTCACCGAAGCCGTCCGCCGCAGGCCCTATCAGGTCGTGCTGTTCGACGAGGTGGAAAAGGCCCACCCCGACGTCTTCAACGTGCTGCTGCAGGTGCTGGACGACGGCCGGCTGACGGATGGTCAGGGCCGCACGGTGGATTTCACCAACACCATCATCGTCCTCACCTCGAACCTCGGCAGCCAGTATATCGCCGCCCTGCCCGACGGCGCGGATGTGAAACAGGCCGAACCGCAGGTGATGGAAGTGGTGCGCGGCGCGTTCCGCCCCGAATTCCTGAACCGGCTGGACGAAATCATCCTGTTCCACCGCCTCGCCCTCCAGCACATGGGCGCGATCGTGGACATCCAGGTCGAACATGTCGGCAAGCTGCTGAAAGACCGCAAGATCTCGCTCGTCCTCAGCGAAGGCGCCCAGCATTGGCTGGCCCGCGTCGGCTATGATCCGGTCTATGGCGCACGGCCGCTCAAGCGGGCGATCCAGAAGCATCTGGTCGATCCGCTGGCGGAACTGCTGCTCGCAGGCGATGTGCCGGATGGCGCGACGGTCACCGTCACGGATGGCGACGGTCAGCTGCTGCTGGCCGTCTCGACAGAGGCTGCGTCACAGGCCGCAGCCTGAGCCGTGCCTCAATGGCCGGTCAGGCGCCTGCATGGGCGCCTGACCGCGCCGGTT
>NZ_JAYRCW010000112.1:0-7097 GCF_041909755.1 Sandaracinobacter sp. | reverse complement strand
AGAGCTCATATCGACGGAATCGTTTGGCACCTCGATGTCGGCTCATCACATCCTGGGGCTGGAGCAGGTCCCAAGGGTTTGGCTGTTCGCCAATTAAAGTGGTACGTGAGCTGGGTTCAGAACGTCGTGAGACAGTTTGGTCCCTATCTGCCGTGGGCGTCGAGATTTGAGAGGAGTTGCCCCTAGTACGAGAGGACCGGGGTGAACATACCTCTGGTGGACCTGTCATCGTGCCAACGGTGCAGCAGGGTAGCTATGTATGGACGGGATAACCGCTGAAAGCATCTAAGCGGGAAGCCTCCCTCAAGATAAGATCTCTTAGAGTCGTGGAAGACCACCACGTTGATAGGCCGGATGTGGAAGTGCGGTAACGCATGGAGCTAACCGGTCCTAATTACTCTATTCGCACCTGAGAGTCCCATCATCAACATGAAGGTTGCTCTCAGCAGATCGCCCAATACATCTTAAAATTGCATCGATTGAACTCTGCACGGAATTCTAAGCTTGGTGGCCATAGCGCCCGTGACCCACCCGATCCCATCTCGAACTCGGCCGTGAAACCAGGCAGCGCCGATGGTACTACCGCTTAAGCGTTGGAAGAGTAGGACGCCGCCAGGCTCAGAATTTCGTGCAGAAAAACCCATTCACATTGTCAGACATCTTGTCTGTGTTCCTCGCTTGTCTGCGGACGGCCGGTCGGCCTTGCGAACCTTGGTTCGTTTGCATCGCAGGCCTATCGCTCGCGCTCTGGCGAAACGGTTGTCGCGGGATGGAGCAGCCCGGTAGCTCGTCAGGCTCATAACCTGAAGGTCGCAGGTTCAAATCCTGCTCCCGCAACCAAACCAGCCGCTTCGGATTTCCGGGGCGGTTTTTTGTGCCCGCGGCATGGATCCCCGGGCAGAATTCGAACAGATCAGGGGGCCTTTTGCGCCGTTCCGGCAGGTTTTCGCTCTGGGCGATTGCCCGGACCGATCGCCCCCGCTAGCGCTTGAGGCGTGAGTACATCGCCATTCATCTCCCGCCTGGCGGGCATTGCCGACCGCATCCAGGACTGGGGCGTTTCGCCTGCCGGGATGCGCGCCAAGAAGGCGTTCAATATCCTGCTGTCAGCCCTGATCCTGGGCCTGCTTGTGCGCGCGATCGCGCAGGTGGGATGGCAACAGGTTGTTGATGCCGTGCCGGGCAATCCCTGGTTCTGGCTGCTGTTTGTCGGCTCTTACCTGCTGCAGCCGCTGGTGGAATGGCACATCTATCGCCGCTGGTGGCGGTTCGGCTGGGAATCCTTCGGGGTGTTCCTGAAGATGCGGGTGATGAACGAGGCATTGTTCAGCTATTCCGGACACACCTATCTACTGGTCTGGGCTGCAAACCGGCTGGGAATCGAGTTCGATCCCAAGGCGCCGCCGCCCCGCATCCTGGGGCGCGGCGATGGGCCGGGGGTGGACCCGGCGACCAGCCCTCTGGCGGCCGTGAAGGATATGGCCATCACTTCGGGGCTGGCGGGCAATCTTGCCACGTTGCTGATTTTGGGGATCGCGCTTTCGATGGATGGTGCCGCCGTGCTGGGCGCGGCGCTGGACCCCCGCACGTTGAAGATCCTGATGTGGAGCTTCGCCGCGATGGTGGCTTTGAATGTCGCCATCGTGCTGTTTCGGGGCAAGGTGATGAGCCTGCCGCCCCGGGAGAATTATTTCGCCTTTGGCTGGCACCTGGTCCGGGTGGTGATGATCCAGGCCATGCTGGTCGGCAGCTGGGCGGTGGCGCTGCCGGGCTTTTCTGCCGAGACCTGGTTCCTGCTGGGGGCCTTGCGGATGATGATCGGCCGGATGCCTGTGCCGAACAAGGATATCCTGTTTGCCGCCATTGCCGTGAGCCTGACGGGCGATTCATCGGTTCAGGTCGCTGCGCTGATGGCGGCGCAGGGGGCGTTGATCCTGTTGTTTCATGCTGTGGCGTGGGGCGTGGCGCTGGTGCAGGAGCGGGCGGCGGGACCGCGCGCGGCGGGATGACCGGCTGCCCCGATCCGGGGGCTTTGCAGTCTGCGACATTTGTGGCATGCTACGTTTGTAGCAGTGGAGCAGACCATGATTCCGGCCCTGCCGCGCCGCGAGCGCGAAATCTTCGAGATCCTGTGCGGGATCGAGCATGCGACAGCTGCGGAGGTGCGCGAGCGGCTGGCGGACGCGCCGGGCTATTCCGCGGTGCGGACCCTGTTGGCGAGGCTGGAGGCGCGTGGGCTGGTCCGGCACCGTGAAACAGACGCTGCCTATGTTTACGAGATCGTGCCGCGCGAGGCGGATGTGCGGGCGTCGGCGTTGCGGCAGATGGTGCGCACCCTGTTCGACGGGTCTGCCGTGAGTGCGGCGACGGCCTTGCTGGGCCTTCCGGGGGCGATCAGCGATGAAGAGCTGGACCGCCTGCAGCAGGCGATCGATGCCGCGCGGGAGGTGCAGCCGTGATGCCCGATGTGCTGATCGAGATCGGCGTGAAGTCGTTGGCGCTGGCCGGGGTGGGCCTGGCGCTGTGCGGACTGATGCGCCACCGGCCTGCGCGGGAGCGGGTGATGCTGTTGCGGCTGACGCTGCTGATGCTGCTGGCATTGCCGGGCGTGGCGCTGTTCGGGCCGCGGCTGGGCGTTGAGCGACCCGCCATGCTGCAGCAGATCGCGGTGCATGCGGAGTTGGAGCGCGTTCCGGATGACGGGATGGCGTCGGCCTCTGCTGCGACTTTTGCTGCGGCTTCTGCTGCGGAAGCGGATAGCGGCACAAGTGTCTGGGCGGCGGTGCTGATCGGGGCCTATGGCCTGGGCGTTGGATTGATCCTTTCGCATCTGGCGGGCGGCTTGCGGACATTGCGGCGCTGGACCGATGGCGCGCGCCCCCTGGTTCACCCCCTGTGGGGCGCGGCATATGACCGGGCGATGTTCCGGTCTGGCGTGCGCAGGAAGGTGCGTCTGCTGGTGACGGCGGACACGCCCTCTCCGTTGGGGTGGGGCCTTCGCAGGCCCGCCATCCTGATCGACCCGGCGACAGCCGCACGGGACGCCGAGGCGGAGGCCGTGATGGCGCATGAAATGGCGCATGTGGCCCGGCATGACTGGCCCATGCTGATCGTTTCGCGGATCGTGCTGGCGCTGTTCTGGTTCAATCCGCTGGTGTGGCTGCTGGACCGCCGGTTGTCGGACGCGTCCGAGGAGGCGGCGGACATGCACGCCATTCGCCGGGTGGACCGGGCGAGCTATGCGCAGACGTTGCTGACAAGCGTGCGGCTGGCGGCCGGACCCGGCCTGCCGGCCACCCCGATGGTGGGGCGCAGCAACCTGAGCCGGCGGATCCGGGCCGTGCTGGACGATCCCGCGCCGGGCGCGCGCAGCGGCCTGTGGACGGCGACGGCCTGCACCGTGGCGATGGCCTCTGCGCTGACGATCGCCGCGCTGGAACTGCTGCCCGCGAAGCCCGCCATGGCGAAGCCTGCCGGCCAGCCTGCCTATGCGGCTGCCCCGGCTGTTGCGCCTGCCGCGCTGACGGCCGCCGTGGCTGCGCCGACGGAGTGGGCGGCACCTGATGCTGCTGCGCCGGCGCCGCTGCTGGCGGCGTCGGTGGCCGACGCCGTGGAGGCCGCCGGCGAGCGGCAGGATCCGCCGGAGCCGCCGGCCCCGCCGGAGCCGCCCGCGCCCGTGGACGCGCCGGTGCCGCCGGCGCCGCCTGCCCCCCCGGCGCCGGTTTCGCCGCCTTCCCCGCCCTCGCCGCCTTCTCCGCCCCCGGGGACTGCCGCCTGGGTGCAGGTGAAGCACATGTCCCGCGCGGATGTGATGCGGTCGATGGGGGTGACGGATGATTATGTGCGCGAGATGGGCACGGCCTTTGGCCGCCCGCTTGCGCACAACGAGATCATGGCGCTGAAATCGATGGGTGTGACCCCGGATTGCGTGACGGACTGGCGCGCCGCCGGGCTGCCGGCGCTGACCGCGCGGGAGGCAACCCAGCTGGCGGCGATGGACGTGAAGGCCGATTATGTGGCCGATATCCGTGGCGTGGGCCTGGGCGAGCCCTCTGTGCGGGAACTTGTGCAGCTGCGGGCCATGGGCGTGACGGCGGCGTTCGCGGAAGATGCGCGCGAGGCCGGGCGCGCGGCGAGCTTCCGGGATCTGGTGCGGTTGAAGGCGACCGGCTGGCGCTGACGCCCCGCCGCCGGCCCCGGCGGGCCCGGTGTGCCCCCGCCGCAACATCCCTTCACAAAGCTGATAAGCAACGTGCGCACGGATTGCATGTTGCGGCCTTTGTGCGCAATATTTCTCCAAAGGGCACAAAGCCCGTGGGGAGGAAAATCTGATGAACGGCCTGCGTGTGTCGTGCGCACTTGGTGCGCTTGTTGCATCCACAGTCTTTCCGGCTGCCGCCGCGCTTGCGCAGGCAGCTGATTCCACCCAGGTGGGGGCGGGCGACATCATCGTGACCGCCACGCGCCGGGCGCAGGCCCTTTCCGATGTGCCGATCGCCGTCAGCGCCATTTCCTCGCAGCAGCTGGAGGCGAGCGGCGTGAACGACATTCGCGCGCTGAACCAGCTGGCGCCCTCGCTGCTGGTTTCGGGCGCGACATCGGAAACGAACTTCACGGCGCGGGTGCGCGGCGTGGGCACCGTGGGGGAAAACCCGGGCCTTGAAAGCTCTGTCGCGCTGTTCATCGACGGCGTCTATCGCAGCCGCACCGGCACCGGCCTTTCCGAACTGGGCGAGGTGGAGCGGATCGAGGTGCTGCGCGGGCCGCAGGGCACGCTGTTCGGGCGCAACGCGTCTGCCGGCCTCATCAACATCGTGACGAAGAAGCCCAGCTTCGACAATGGCGGCTATGCCGCCGCCAGCTACGGCAATTACAACAGCATGCGCCTTGAAGGCGGGGTCAATTATGTGCTGGCCGACAACATCGCCGCCGCCAAGCTGGAAGGCCTGTGGTTCAAGCGCGATGGCTTCGTGGAGGATATCCGCTCGGATCGTGACTTCAACGATCGCGATCGCTGGATGCTGCGCGGCCAGCTGCTGCTCACGCCGAACGACAATCTGGAAATCCGCCTGATCGGCGATTACTCCCGCCGCCGCGAACAATGCTGCGTCGCCTCCTATCTCAGCTCGCGATCCCTCGCGCGGGATGCGCAAGGCAATGTGATCATCCTCCCCAACACGCTGGAACCGATCCTGCGCGGGCTGGGCGTGACCTCCCCGCGTGGAGAGCTGTTCAAGGTGGCCGTCTCGCCCAACCGCGATTACCGCTCCGACAGCGACGACTGGGGGGTGTCGGGCGAAGTGAACTGGGATCTGGGCGCCGCCAGCCTCACCTCCATCACCGCCTGGCGCGACTATCGCGTGCGCACCGGCCAGGATTCGGATTTCACCGATATCGATTTCTGGGGCCGATCCGACCAGTTCCGGCATTTCAAGACGTTCAGCCAGGAACTGCGCCTGCAAGGCACCCTTTTCGAAGACCGGCTGGACTGGCTCGTCGGCGCCTACTTCGCGGATGAAAAGCTGTTCACCAGCGACAATATCGCCTTCGGGGCAGATTCCGAACGCTATGGCGATTGCCTGATCGTCGCGTCACTCGCCCCCACCACGCTGAACCCGTCGCTGCCGCGCTGCACCACGCTGCCGGCCACGTCATGGCCCGGCTATGCCGGGCTTGCGGCGGCCACCGGCACGGCACGGATGCCGGGCACCGGCGCCGGCGGTTACATGAATCATGAAAGCCGCAACTACGCCTTCTTCACCCACAACAGCTTCGATATCGTGCCGGACAAGCTGATCCTCACGGTCGGCGCGCGCTACACCAACGAGCGCAAGACGATCGACGGTGTGTTCGCCAACAACAACACATTGTGCGCCGCGCTGCGCAACATTGCCTCTGCGGCGGCGTCCGTTCCCTGCGCCATCAACGGCACCGCGGGCACCGGCATCCCCTCCGGCTCGGAAGGCGCGCGCGTGAGCGAAAGCCGCTGGACCGGCACCGTCGTCCTCAGCTGGAAGCCGGTGGACGATCTGATGGTCTATGGCAGCTGGGCGCGCGGCTACAAGGCGGGGGGCTTCAACCTCGACACGTCCGCGCTGGATATTGTCTGCAACCCCAACGCGGGCACGGTGGCGCAGCGCGCGGCCTGCTCCGGCCAGCTGGCGCTGCCGGCAAACACCGTCGGCAATGCCCGCCCGGAAGCGATCGACCTGCAGTTCGGCGCGGAAACCGTGGATTCCTGGGAACTGGGCGCGAAATTCTCGCGGCCGGGCTTCAGCGCCAACCTGGCGCTGTTCCAGCAGAAATTCTCCAACTTCCAGCTGAATACTTTCAACGGGGTGAATTTCGAAGTCACCAACATCCAGGGCTGCCGCGATGATCTGGGCAACACGGACAGCGACGGTTCCGCCACCACGGGCGCCTGCTCGCCAGACAGGCTGAAGCCGGGGCTGGTCTCCAAGGGGATCGAACTGGAACTGAACGCCCAGCCCGCACCCTATTTCAACGTCACAGCGGGCCTCACCTACACCGACACCCGCTATGCCAAGGATCTGGTGGGCACGGGCGGCCGGCCGCTCTCCCCGGTGCTGTTCCAGCTTCCGGGGCGGCTGCTCTCCAACGCGCCGGCCTATGTGATGTCCGGCTCGATTTCGTGGAATCCGCCCATCGGCGACAATCTGCGCGGCCTCGCCTATCTCGATTACCGCTTCACGGACAGTTACAACACCGGTTCCGACCTCGATCTCGAAAAGGTGCAGGAAGCCTATATCCTGTTCAACGGCCGGGTGGGCATCTCCAGCGCGGATCGCAAATGGTCGCTGGAACTGTGGGGCCAGAACCTCTTCAACAAGCAGTATTTCCAGATCAGCGCCGATGCCCCGCTGCAGGGCTCCGGCACGTTCCGCGGCGTGGCGCAGGGGATCAGCACCACCGCGAACCAGCTGTTCCTCACCTTCCCGGGAGAGCCGCGGACCTTCGGGGTCACGGGCCGCTTCCGCTTCTGACGGGGGGCAACCGGGGGCAGACATGCGCCCCGGTTGCACCATCCATGACCATAGTTCGGCTTGACTGGGCACGCCCGCCCCATGCATGGCGCG
>NZ_JAYRCW010000111.1:0-7163 GCF_041909755.1 Sandaracinobacter sp. | reverse complement strand
CGGGCAGCAGCGCGGCCGCGCCGGTTGCCACCGTCTGCTGGTCCACGCCCAGTTCGCTGGCGATCTGCTGAAGGCCGCCGAGGCCGCCCAGCGCGTCGATCAGATTTGCACTCATCCCCATGATTCCCCTGCTGTTGAGGGGCAGACTATCGGCCGTGGCGGACGGCCGCGCAAGGCATCGGACGCGTGCAAATGAAACCTGCCCGGCCTAAGGATGGGCCTCTGGAAGGAAGAACTGATGGCGACTGACGGCAACCCCGACGGCAACCGGCGCAGGCCGAAGCCGGACATTCTGGCGATCGGCAACCACCGGCTGAAACCCGCGACGCTGATGATGGGGCATGGCTATGACCCGTCGCTGTCGGAAGGGGCGCTGAAGCCGCCGATCTTCCTGACATCAACCTTCGTGTTCGAATCGGCGGCGGCCGGAAAGCGCCATTTCGAGGGCGTGACGGGCAAGCGGCCCGGCGGCGCGGACGGGCTTGTCTATTCCCGGTTCAACGGCCCGAACCAGGAGATCCTGGAGGACCGGCTGGCGATCTGGGAAGCGGCGGAAGACGCGCTGAGCTTCTCCTCCGGCATGTCCGCGATCGCCACCCTGTTGCTGACCTTCTGCCAGCCGGGCGACATGATCGTGCATTCCGGGCCGCTCTATGCCGCAACCGAAACGCTGATCGGCCGCATCCTGGGCAAGTTCGGCGTGGGCTGGCTGGATTTCCCGGCGGGCAGTTCCGAGGCGGAGATCGCGGCCGTGATGGAAGCCGCGAAGGCAAAGGGGCGGGTGGCGCTGATCTATCTGGAAAGCCCGGCGAACCCCACGAACGCGCTGGTGGACGTGCAGGCGGTGCGCCGGGCGCGCGACGCGCTGTTCGGGGCGGACGGCCCGCCCATCGCCATCGACAACACCTTCCTTGGCCCGCTGTGGCAGCAGCCGCTGGCGCATGGCGCGGACTTGTCGATCTATAGCCTGACGAAATATGCCGGCGGCCATTCCGATCTGGTGGCGGGCGCGGTGGTGGGGGCGCAGGCGCTGATCACGCCGATCCGCATGATGCGCAACACCATCGGCACCATCGCCGACCCGAACACCGCCTGGATGCTGCTGCGCAGCCTCGAGACGCTGGAGCTGCGGATGAGCCGCGCCGGCGAGAATGCCGCGAAGGTGTGCGAATTCCTGCGCGGGCATCCCAAGGTGGAGCATGTCGGCTATCTCGGCTTCCTGGCCGACGACCCCTCCAGCCAGGGGGATATCTATCGCCGGCACTGCACGGGCGCGGGTTCCACCTTTTCCCTGTATCTGAAGGGCGGCGAGCGCGAGGCCTTTGCCTTTCTGGACGCGCTGCGGATCGCGAAGCTCGCCGTCAGCCTGGGCGGGACCGAGACGCTGGCGTCAGCGCCGGCGGCGATGACGCACCTGTCCGTTCCCGATGCGCGCAAGGCCGCGCTGGGGATCAGCGACAATCTTGTCCGCATTTCGATCGGTGTCGAGGATGCCGACGACCTGATCGCCGATTTCGCCCAGGCCCTGGAGAGTATCTGAATGACCCGACTGCTTGTTGCGCTGCTGCTGCTTGCCCCCGCCCCGGCCCTTGCCTGGGGCCAGAACGGCCACCGTGTGACGGGGGCGATCGCGGATGCGCATCTGTCGCCCAAGGCGCGGGCCGCCGTGAAGGAGATCCTGGGCACGGAAAGCGTGGCGGAATCCTCGACCTGGCCGGATTTCATGCGATCCGCCCCCGATCCCTTCTGGCAGCGGCAGTCGGTTCCCTGGCACTATGTGACGATCCCCATCGGCAAGGGCTATGCCGGGCCGCCGCCCGAAGGCGACGCGGCCACCGCGCTGAAGCGCTTTTCCGACATGGCGAAAGACCCGAAGGAAAGCCTCGCCAACCGGCAGCTGGCGCTGCGCTTCGTGATCCACATCGTGGGCGATCTGTCCCAGCCGCTGCATGTGGGGCGCGAGGGCGACCGGGGCGGCAATGACGTGAAGGTGACCTTCTTCGGCGAGCAGACCAACCTGCACACGGTGTGGGACACGCTGCTGATCGAGAACCAGAACCTGTCCTACACGGAATGGACGCAGTGGCTGCTGGCGGCGGCGACGCCGCAGCAGATGCGCGACTGGTCAAGCCCGGATCCGCAGCAGTGGATCGCGGACAGCATCACCGTGCGGGAGACGCTGTATCCCGCCGATCCCGAGCTTCGCTACGCCTATGTGTTCCAGCAGAACGACACGCTGCGGCGGCAGCTTTCGAAGGGCGGGTTCCGGCTGGCGAGCTATCTGAACGCGCTGTTCGACGCGGCGCCGTCGAAATAGGAGGGGCCCATGAAGCTTGGCATCATCGGCGGCAGCGGGCTTTATGCCCTGCCACAGCTGGCGGCGGCGCACCGGATATCGCAGGAGACGCCGTGGGGCTGGCCATCCGACGCGCTGGTGGAGGGGCGGCTGGAAGGGCTGCCGGTGGTGTTCCTGCCCCGCCACGGGCCGCACCATTCCATCGCCCCGGCCGAGATCAACTATCGCGCCAACATAGCCGCGCTGAAGGCGCGGGGCTGCACCGCCATCCTTTCCGTTTCCGCCTGCGGCAGCTTCACGCCAGACCTGCCGCCCGGCACGCTGGCGGTGCCGCACCAGATCATCGACCGCACGCACGGGCGCGCGGGCAGCTTCTTCGGCGGCGGGATCGTCGCCCATGTGAGCCTTGCGGACCCGATTTCGGCCGAGCTGGCCGATGCGCTGCTGGAAGCCGCCACCGCCGTGGGCGCGCCGGCGAAGGGGGGCGGCACCTATCTGGCGATCGACGGCCCGCGCTTTGCGACGCGGGCGGAAAGCCGGCTTTCGAAGGCCGAGGGGCTGGATATCGTGGGGATGACCGCGATGCCGGAAGCTGCGCTCGCCCGGGAAGCGGAGATGGCCTATGCGATCGCCGCCTTCGTGACCGATTTCGACAGCTGGGCCGACGAGGCGGTGACGACGGCCGCCGTGCTGGAGGTGATGGCCGCGAACCGGACCCGTTCGCAACTGCTGTTGGGGGCGCTGTGCGCGCGACTGGCGCGGCAGCCGCTGGCCGTGCCCAGCCGCGAAGGCTGGGAGCATGCGCTGGACCAGGCGATCGTGACCCCGCGCAATGCCTGGCCGGCGGAAGCGACCGCCCATCTGCGCGCCATCGCGCCGCGTTTCTTTGCCTGATCGGACGGACCCCATGCTGGACAGGATTGCCGCCCATGTGCGCGTGGTGCCCGATTTCCCGAAGCCCGGAATCCTGTTCCGGGATCTGACCCCCCTGCTGGCGGACGGCCCGGCCTTTCAGGCGACGACGGCGGCGCTGGCCGAACGGGCCGGCGCCTTCGACCTGATCGCCGGGATCGAGGCGCGGGGCTTCCTGTTCGGCGCGGCGCTGGCGCAGCTGACGGGGGCGGGGCTGGTGATCGTGCGCAAGCCCGGCAAGCTGCCGGCGGCCACCATCGGCCATGACTATGCGCTGGAATATGGGACCGACCGGCTGGAACTGCACGCGGACGCCGTGCCCGCCGGGGCGCGCGTGCTGCTGATGGACGATGTGCTGGCAACCGGCGGCACGGCGGAAGCGGCCGTCACCCTGCTGCGCAAGGCCGGGGCAGAGGTGGCGCGCGCGCTGTTCGTGATGGAGCTGGACGGGCTGCCGGGCGCCGCGCGGCTGAAGGCGCAGGGCGTGGACCCCGTGAGCCTGCTGCATTATCCGGCCTGACGATGGCGGCGGCCCTGCCCCGGATCATGGGGATCCTGAACGTGACGCCGGACAGTTTTTCCGATGGCGGCCGCCATGCGGACCCGGTGGCGGCCGGGATGGCCCTGCGGGAGGCCGGGGCCGACCTGATCGACGTGGGCGGGGAAAGCACGCGGCCGGGGGCGACGCCGGTGCCGCTGGACGAGGAGCTGCGGCGGACAATCCCGGTGGTGGCGGCGCTTTCGAGGGCGGGGGTGGCGGTTTCGATCGACACGATGAAGGCGGAGGTGATGCGGCAGGCGCTGGCGGCGGGCGCGATGATGCTGAACGATGTCTCGGCCCTCCAGGCCGACCCCGAAAGCCTTGCTGTCGCCGCCCAAAGCACCGCCCACGTCGTGCTGATGCATATGCCCGGCAACCCGCAGACAATGCAGGCCCTTGCCGACTATCGCGACCCGGCCGCCGAGGTGATCGCCCATCTTGCCGCCCGAATCGCCGTGGCCGAATCCGCCGGCATCGCAAGAGAACGCCTGATCGCTGACCCCGGCATCGGCTTCGGCAAGGGCCTCGAGCACAATCTCGCGATCCTGCGGCAGCTGGAGGCCTTCCACAGCCTCGGCGTCCCTCTCTTGCTGGGCGCCAGCCGCAAATCGCTGATCCCGGCGATCGCAGGCCCCGCCCCGGTCGCCGACCGCCTTCCCGGCAGCCTCGCCCTCGCGCTCCGCGGCGCGGAGGCGGGTGTCGCCTGGCTGCGCGTCCACGATGTCGGCGCAACCGCCCAGGCGCTCAAGGTCTGGGCCGCTGCCCGCGCCTGATGCCACTTGCGCCACACATCGGCTCGGCGCACCATGCCCTTCTGAGAGTGAGGCATAGCGACAGGCGGGAGCAGTAGATGTCGATTTCATCGAAGCGGGCGAAGAGCCTGCTGAACCATGACGAATGGACCCTGGTGGAACAGACGCTCCGCCCGAAGGTCGCCGAGGCGGCCGAGGCCGACCTCCGCGCCGCCGGCCGTTCCTTGCGCCTCCTCCACGACAAGGAGCGCGATCTCGCCCGCGCCAAGCGCCGTATCACCAAGGGCACGGCCGAACCCCGCGGCGGCAGCTTCCCGGGCACCAGCGCGCGGCCCGCCGAACGCACCCAGGTCTTCGCCCAGGCGCTTATCCGCATCAACGACGAGATCGTCCGCCGCGAAAGCGTGGCCGCCCGCGCAGCCATGCTGGAAGGCCAGCAGCGGGTGCTCGCCGCCAAGCGCGCGGCGCCTGCGCGCCGGCCCGCCAACAGCCGCACCGCCGGCACCGGCCCGGCCTCCATCCCCAACGCAAAGCGCAGTTCGCACGTGCCGGGCTCGAAGGTCGGCTCGGTCAGCCAGCAGGGGAAGCGCGCCCAGGCACGGAAAGACGGCTAGGCCTGTGGCCTATGCGAAGGGCCTGACCGACCTGGGCAACGGGCTGTGGGCCTGGATGCAGCCGGACGGCGGCTGGGGCTTTTCCAACGCCGGGCTGATCACCGGCGGCGGGGAAGCCGCCCTGGTGGACACGCTGTTCGACGAGGCGCTGACCGACGAGATGCTGCGCGCGATGGAGGCGAGCTGCGGGGTGCGGCGCGACGCGATCGACACGGTGGTGAATACCCATGCCAACGGCGACCACACCCATGGCAACGCGCTGCTGACCAACGCGGAGATCGTGGCGAGCGAGGCCAGCGCGCGGGAAATGGAGGCCTTTCCGCCCGAAATGCTGGCGCAGCTGAAAGCGGCGGGCGGTGCGGGCGCGCTGGGCGAGGCGGGGCGCTATTTCGCGGAGATCTTCGCCCCCTTCGACTTTGCCGGGGTTCGCCACAAGCCGCCGACGCGCACCTTTTCCGGCCACGCCAGCCTGGATGTGGGAAGCCACCGCGTGCAGCTGCTGGAGGTGGGGCCGGCCCATACGGCGGGCGACGTGATCGTGCATGTGCCGGACGCCTCCGCCGTGTTCACCGGCGACATCCTGTTCATCGAAGGGACGCCGATCGTGTGGGCGGGGCCGGTTTCGAACTGGATCGCCGCCTGCGACCTGATCGAGGCGATGAACCCCGCGCATATCGTGCCCGGCCACGGCCCGCTGACGGACCTGTCGGGCGTTCGCGAGGTGGCGGATTACCTGCGCTTCGTGGAAGCGGAGGCGGTTTCCCGCTTCACCGTGGGCATGGGGCCGGAGGAAGCGGCGCTGGACATCGGGCTGGGGCGCTATGCCGGATGGAAGGATGCCGAGCGGATCGCGGTGAACGTGGACACGGTGTGGCGGGAATGGAGCGGCAGCACCGACGCGCCCGACGCGCTGGCGCTGTTCGGCCGGATGGCGAAGCTGTTCTACGACCGTCGCTGAGGACGGGGCGGAACGGTTTACGATTGTTGCACTTTATCTGGGCTGCAAAATCGGTTAACAGGGCATGCCGGTCAAAGAACCGGCCACGAATGAACGACAAGGAACATGGTCGCCCGCTTTCTGATCCCCGCGCTTCTTGCGCCTGCCCTGTTGGCTTCGGGCCCGTTCGCGGCGCCTGCGCATGCGGCTGTCAGCTTCGGGCTGGGACAGCCGGCCACGCAGACTCTGGCGTTCGAAGGGCTGATGAACCCGGCCGACTTCAGCCTGGTGGCGGGCACCGAATCCCTGGACGCCAAGCTGACGCTGAGCCTGTTCCTGGCGGCGGGCAGCACCTGGTATTTCACCTACAAGGTGGAGAATCAGGCGAGCGGCGCCTTCAACAAGGCGCGGATCAACGGCTTCGGCTTCAATGTGGACGACGCGGTCAGCAGCACGCTGTCCTCTGGCATGTTCGACCGCGAGGGATCGGGCCAGGTGACCGCCAGCTATGCGACGGACCTTTGCTTCATGTCGGGCGGGAACGGATCGTGCAGCCAGAGCACCGGCAGCGGCCTGAAGACGGGCGACAGCACGACGGGCTGGTTCCGCCTGAGCTTTGCCCAGCCGCAGAGCGTGGTCGACCTGAGCAACCTTTATGTGCGGTGGCAGGAATCGCATGTGAAGCAGGGCATTCCGCAGGAAGCCGTGCTGAGCATGAGCGCGATCAGCCCCGAGCCCGCGCCGGAACCGGCGGCCTGGGCCTTGTTCATTGCCGGGTTCGGTACGGTGGGATTTGCCCTTCGCCGCCGGAAACTGGCCGGAAATCAACAATTTGACAGCATTGGAAAGGACTGAACCCCAAGCCGCCGTAAAGAGCGGAGAAACAATGTAAATTTTTGAGACGAACGGGGTCGCGAAACGCCCGTTAAACAGTTTTGGCCTTCATATTTGGGCAGTGGGTGTGCTACATCCGCTGTGTTTCCTGCTGCGTCCTTAAGGGTTGGGGGGCGGTTTAGGGGACAGACTCGACGCTTTGGCTTTTTGCTTGGGCCATGGTGTCGGGGGGCAAATTCGAGGGTTGGAACCATGAAACACGACCTGATGGCAGGCG
>NZ_JAYRCW010000110.1:0-7183 GCF_041909755.1 Sandaracinobacter sp. | reverse complement strand
AATACCAGCGCACCGCCCACAGGATCACATCACCCTGGAAATGGCGCCACTTGAAATCCGTCATCGTTCCGTCCGTCCAATCTCCGCCAAGCATGCTCAAGCTTCACGATTTTTGCAACAGAGCCCGGCGTTGAACACCCAGTCATCGCCGGGGCGCCATTCCGCCATGAAGGCCGGCAGCACGGCATGACGCTCAAGCCCCAGATCGCTTTCGAAGTCGATCACCGTGCCGATGCTGCCGTTGGAACTGTCCGCGCGGACGGAACTGTCCACGCGCGGGAAATAGGCCGAGACCTGCAGCAGCCAGGTCTTGTCCAGCGACTGCGCGCTCGCAGGCGCAGCCACAAGCACCAGTCCCGCCATCATGATGCGTGTTCCAAACAAGGCCTGTCTCCCCACTTTCAAGCTCCGTGCGCCTGCACGGCGATAACTAACCATGATTCCGCCGAAACAGTAACTGATTCAAGTCAATTCAACTTCTGCCCCGGCGTCAGCTCCGCCGGAATCGGGGATTGTGCCTTCAGCGCATCCAGCCC
This sequence comes from Sandaracinobacter sp., assembly GCF_041909755.1. NCBI lineage: Bacteria > Pseudomonadati > Pseudomonadota > Alphaproteobacteria > Sphingomonadales > Sphingosinicellaceae > Sandaracinobacter > Sandaracinobacter sp. The sequence continues at coordinate 6,647 of NZ_JAYRCW010000110.1, read as the reverse complement.
CTTCACGCTCGCGCCGGCCCAGCTCTTCGCCTCGCGCCGGAAATCCGCCTGGTTGGTCACGCTGTTGCTGATCCCCGGCATCCGGTCCACCACCCGCCGGTCCACGATCCGGGCCAGCAGCGCGTTGGTCAGCGAATCCCGCAATTCCAGCACCAGCGTCGCCTCGCCCGCCTCGGCGGTGAAGGTCCGCACACGGCCGGCCGTCAACGTGTCCGGCGCGTTCACATACAGGTTCATCACCGCGCTGCGCACCCGCAGCACGCCCTCGCCCGGCGCCGCCACCACTTCATGCCCGGCCTTTGTGAAGGCCTCGCGGAAGATGTCGCCGGTATCGGCCTGCACGGTGGAGAGGATCTTCAGCGCATCTTCCTGCGTCACCCGCCGGTCCACGCCGACGCTGTCGTTCATGTTGCGCATCCAGTCCTTTCGGAAGGCCACTTCCACCGGATCCAGCATCACCTTCGTATAGGGGCGGAAATCCGCCCCCGGCATCAGGAACACATCGTCGAAGCGGTGGGATTTCACCTCCACCAGCCCGTCCCAGCTGCCCTTCGCCGCGTCCGACGCCGCCGAAGGAACCGCCGCCAGCGCCAGCGCCGCGGCCACGATCAGATTCATCGTCCTCATCATCGTCTCCCCTTCCCGAAGGCCGGCTCCGCGCTGCCGCGTCAGGCCGGCAATATCCGTTCGCGCACCACTGCATCGGCCGCCTGCGCCGCGATCTGCCCGGCCTCGTCGCCCGGCACGCCCAGCCCGCGCAGCGCCACCATCACAAGTTGCTGCGTGATCGACACCACAACCGTCGGGCTCGGCTCGCGCACCACCCGCAACAGGCCCGCCATGCCCAGCGCCAGCACCAGCATCAGGCCCACTTCCAGCGTCGGGATCAAAAAGCGCGCCTGCGCGATCCCGTCCTTCAGATCCGCCACAACCAGCCGGTTCTGCGGCGACTCGACATCTGCCTCCGGCCCATGGATCCGCGCCATCGAAGCAGCGCCCGACGGCTCGTCCACGCCAAAGCGGAAATAGACCGCAAGCCCCCGCGCCAGCCGCAGCGCCGGGTCCGCGATCCCGGCGTTCACCAGCTCCACGCGGGCGTCCAGCTCCGCGCGGATCTCGCCCGCCACCGAATGCGCCAGCGCGTCCCGGTCAGCGAAATGATTATAGAAGCTGCCCTTCGCGACACCCGCGGCCAGAACCAGTTCATCGATGGAAACGGTTTCCACGGGCCGCCCGGCAAACAGCCGACGGCCCGCCTGAACCAGCGCGTCACGCGTCCGGGATTTCCGCGCCAGTTGCGCGGCCGGGCGGGATTTACCTGTCTCCGTCATCCGATGAACAACCGTCCATTGTTGCATTCCCCCGCCCCGGTGGCGGGAAGTCGCATGAATGACTATACCGTCATTTCAATATCCGCAAGCCCCACTCTACACAGGGCCTTGACGGGCGATGCCTCATCGGAATATTGACCACTCAGTCATTTTTGGCCCCAAGGGAGGGGCCGTCAGGAGCATCGCCATGACAGACCAGCCCACCGGAGCCCTCGATCGCCGCGACCTGCTGAAGGCCGGCGGCTTCGCCGCCGCCACCGCCGCCCTGTTCGGGCTGGAACAGGCCGCCCGCGCCGCTTCGCCCCGGCCCCACATCGTCTATATCCTGGCCGACGACCTGGGCTTTGCCGATCTCGGCTATCGCGGCTCCGATATCGCCACCCCCAACATCGACAGGCTGGCAGCCGGCGGCCTGAAGCTGGAGGAATTCTACGCCCAGCCCATGTGCACGCCCACGCGCGCCGCGCTGATGACGGGCCGCTACCCGATGCGCTACGGCCTGCAGATGGGCGTGATCCCGTCGGGCGCCACCTATGGTCTGGACACGGCCGAGCTGACCCTTCCGGCCGCGCTGAAGACCGCCGGCTACCGCACCAGCCTCGTCGGCAAATGGCACCTCGGCCATGCCGACCGCAAATACTGGCCCCGCCAGCGCGGGTTCGACAGCTTCTATGGCGCCCTCATCGGAGAGATCGACCATTTCAAGCACAGCTCCCACGGCGTGGTGGACTGGTTCCGCGACAATGAGCGCGTGATCGAGGAGGGCTATGACAGCGAGCTGTTCGGCAACGAGGCCGTCCGCCAGATCGGCGCGCACGATCCGAAGTCGCCGCTGTTCCTCTACCTCGCCTTCACCGCCCCCCACACGCCGCTTCAGGCGCCCCAGCGCTGGCTCGACCGCTATGCCCATATCGCAGACGAGAACCGCCGCGCCTATGCGGCGATGGTCTCCGCGATGGACGAACAGATCGGCCGCGTGCTGAAGGCGCTGGAACAGCGCGGCATGGGGCGCGACACGCTGGTCCTCTTCCATTCGGATAACGGCGGCACGCGCGACAAGATGTTCGTGGGCGAAGGCGCCGTCGGCGGCGACCTGCCCGCCAGCAACGGCAAGCTGCGCGCGGGGAAGGGCACCGTCTATGAAGGCGGCGTCCGGGTGGACGCCATCGCCCACTGGCCCGGCCGCATCCGCCCCGGCACGGCAAAGGGGCCCTTCCATGTGGTGGACATGATGCCCACCATCGCAAAGCTCGCGGGCGCGTCGCTCGCGGGCGGGAAGCCGCTCGACGGCATGGACATCTGGCCCGCCCTGTCGGGCGCCGCCAGCCCGCGCACCGGCCTCGTCCTCAACATCGAGCCGACGACGGGCTCGATCCGCGAGGGCGACTGGAAGCTGGTCTGGTATCCGGCGCTTCCGGCCGCGGTGCAGCTGTTCAACCTCGCCGCCGATCCGACCGAGTCGAACGATGTCGCCGCCGCCAACCCGGCGAAAGTCGCCGAACTTCAGGCCGGCGTGGTCAAACTGGCGCAGGAAATGGTGCAACCGCACTTCATGACGGCTGCGCTCTCCGCCACGCTTTCGCTTCCGCCCGCCTTCCCGGACGGGCTGGGCGCCGGCCACAGCCACTGACCGAAGGCGCCGGATGCCCGACGCCGCATCAGAGGAACCCGCGCCGGCGGCCGACCCGCAAGGGCCCGGCCGCCGGTTCGAACTGGCGACAGCGATCTCGCTCGCCGTCGCGGGCCTGCTGTCTGCCTGGGCCACCTATCAGGCCGGCCTGTGGGACAAGCGCGAAGCGCAGGCGCGCGCCACCGCAAACGCAGATCTCACCGAATCCTCCCAGCTGATGCTGCGCGCCGGGCAGGAAGAGGCGATGAACACCGCCATGTTCCTGCAGTGGCTGAACGCGCTGGCGGATGATCAGCCCTTGCGTGCAGACGTTCTGCGCCACCATTTCCCCCGCGCCTTCGCGCCGGAGTTCGAGCGCTGGCGCAAGGCCCAGCCCGCCGACATCCGCACCGTGCCGGCCAAATCCGTACTGCCGGATTTCACCGGCCCCAGTCTCGCGGATGCCAGGGCCGCCCGGCGCCGCGCAGACCTGGCCACCGCCGATGCCGATCTGTCGGGGCAGGTGGGCGACAGTTACGACGTCGCCAATGTCGTGCTGGCGACCGCGCTGTTCCTGGCCGGCATCGCCACCGTGCTGCCGGGCCGCATCGCGCGCCGGCTCCCGGTGGCGCTGGCCGCCCTCCTCACCATCGCCGCGCTGGTCGCGATGCTCGTCACCCCGGCGCAGCTGCCCGGCTGGCTCTGATCCCGCTCAGTCCGGGCGCAGCACCATCTTCAGCGCCCCCGCCTCCCGCGCCTCGAACAGCCGATAGGCTTCCGCCCCCTCGCTCAGCTTCATATTGTGGCTCACATAACGTTCCGGCCGCAGCCGGCCGGAGCGCACCAGCGGGAACAGCGCCGGCAGCTCCTCCGGCACCGAACAGGTGCCCACGCGGAATGTCAGCCCGCCGGCGAAGGCCCGCTCCATCGGGAAGGGGAAGCGGCGCGATTGCTGCACCCCGATCACCGAAACCGTGCCGCGCGCCCGCACCAGCCGCAGCGCGAAATCCACCGTCGCGTCGCTGCCCACCACTTCCACCGCGCAATCCAGCTTGCGGCCGTGGGTGTCCTCCTTGATCCGCTCCATCGCCGCATCCGGGTGCAGCGCCACCGCGCCGGCGGCTTCCGCCAGCGCCCGGCGCTCCGCCACCGGGTCGATCGCATAGACCACATGCGCCCCCATCACGAAGGCGCTCTCCACCGTCATCAGCCCGATCGGCCCCAGCCCGATCACCGCCACGCTGCTGCCCGGCCGTATGTCGGCGTTGCGCGCGCCGAACCACGCCGTCGCCAGCGCGTCCGTCATCATCAGCGCCTGCTCCTCGCTGACGCCTTCGGGGATGGGCACGGCGTTCATGTCGGCCGCCGGCACCCGGAACGCCTCCGCCTGCACCCCCTGCAACCGGGCAGACAGGCCATAGCAGCCGCTGCCGTTCCGCTCGCAAGTGTTCACCACGCCCGACAGGCAGGACCGGCACGCCCCGCAGCCCACGGCTGCCGGCATCATCACCTTGTCCCCCACCTTCACGCGGGTCACCTGGCGGCCCACCTCCACCACCTCGCCCACGGCCTCATGCCCCACGCAGAAGCCGATATCCTCGGAAAAGCCGTGGCCGTGATAGATGTGCAGGTCGCTGCCGCAGATGGAACAGGCCGTCACCTTCACGATCGCGTCCGTCGGCGCCTCCAGCTTCGGATCGTCCATGCTTTCGTGGCGGATATCCCGCGCCCCGTAATAGCGCAGCGCCTTCATGCCAGTCCCTCCAGTCGATAGAAGCGGGCGGCCGTGCCCGCGAACAGGTCGGCCTTCTCCGCCGCAGAGGCGCCGGCCGCGATCCGCTTGAAGGCGTTCCACAACGTCGCATAATCCGCGCCCCAGCGGTCCACGGGGAAATTGCTCTCGAACATGCACCGCCCCGCCCCGAACAGGCCGATGCATGTCTCCACCCAGGGACTCCACATCGACGCCAACGCGTCCGAAGCGGGGCGCACGTCCGGCCCCATCCCCTCGAACCCGGGGAAGGGCATGCCCAGCCCGCCCAGCTTCACATGCACATTGGGCAGCACCGCGAGCCGCGCCATCGCCGCCTTCCACGCCGCGAAGCGCTCGTCGCGCCGCCCGGCATAGGCGCCCAACCCCAGCGGCGTGCCCACATGATCGATCACCATCGGCACGTCGGGAAAGGCGCGCGCCAGCGCCTCCACCTCGCCCAGCTGCGGCTCCAGAACCCAGATATCCAGCGAAAGCCCGCGCGATGCGAAGTGCCGCAGCGCGGCATGCACCCGCGGATCCCCGGCAAGCCCCGGCTCCGCATGGCCCAGCGGCCCCAGCACCGCCGGGTCGGCATCATGCGCCATCATGTGCCGGATGCCGCGAAAGCGCCCGCCGCCCGCGGCCAGGTGCGCGTCCAGCACCGCCGCAACGCTGTCGCCCAGCGTCAGGTCGGCGTGGCCGACGATCCCGGCGCAGGCCTTCACCGGCCCATAGGTGCCGCTGGCCGCCATCGCCGCCACCCCGTTCACGAATTCCGTCTCGCCAACGGGCTTCAGCGCATCCGGCCCATCGGCCCGGTAAAAGGCCCCGCACTGCACGAACACGGTTCCCACCACATTGTGGCCGCTGCCGCAGTCCGCCAGCAGCTCGTCCAGCAGGTATCGGGGCGTCTGCGGCAGGATCGCGTCGAACGGATGCGTCCGTTCCGCCGGCAGGAACGGCAGGCGGCTCGTCCAGTCCCACAGATGATGGTGCGGATCGATGATCGGCAGCCCCGGTTCCAGGATCGTCTCGGTCATATCGCCCTCTCCCGCCCTTCCCAGAATGGCGCCCGCAGCTTGCGCTTGAAGATCTTCCCCGAATCCTCGCGCGGCAGGCTTTCGGCAAAGTCGATCCGGCGCGGCACCTTATAGCCCGTCAGCACCTTGCGCAGTTCGGCCTGCAGCGCCGCGGGCGTCAGCGTTGCGCCGGGCATCGTCTGCACCACCGCCATCACCTGCTCCCCGAACTCCTCGTCGGGGATGCCGAACACGGCGCAGTCCGCCACGCCGGGCAGCTTGTGCAGCTCCGCCTCGATCTCGGCGGGATAGATGTTCGCCCCGCCCGATATGATCATGTCGTTGATCCGGTCGCACAGGTAGAGGAAGCCGTCGGCATCGAAATAGCCCATGTCGCCCGGCGTGATCAGGCCGTGCTTCTCCATCGCCGCCCGCTTCTCCGGCGCGTTCTGATAGGTGAAGCCGGTGCCGTGCCGGCCCTTGCCGATCACTTCGCCGATAGTGCCCGGCGGCACGTCCCGCCCCTCGGCATCCACCACCCGCAGCGTCACGCCCGGCATCACCCGCCCGACAGAGCCCGGATGCGCCAGCCATTCCGCCGACGACAGGTTGGTCACATTGCCCATCTCGGTGGAGCCATAATATTCCCAGATCACCGGCCCCCACCAGTCGATCATCGCCCGCTTCACCGGCGGCGGGCAGGGGGCGGCCGCGTGCGTCACATATTCCAGGCTCGACAGGTCATGCCGCCGTTTCACCTCGTCGGGCAGGCGCAGCAGCCGGTTGAACATGATCGGCACCATGTTCAGATGGGTGATCCGCTCCCGTTCGATCAGCGCCAGCAGCTCGGCGGCATCGAAGCGGGGCGCAATCACCACATTCGCGCCCATGCGGATGGAAAAGCCCGAATGGGCGTTGGGTGCCGCATGATAGAC
>NZ_JAYRCW010000109.1:0-7215 GCF_041909755.1 Sandaracinobacter sp. | reverse complement strand
ATTTTCGTTCAAGAATGGAGGAGTTGGTCCAATGGGAGGCTGGACATCAAATGGTTTATTGTAAACCCATCTCACAACCCTGTGAAGCACTACCGCATAATTGTCATCATCAGTAAAGTCAAAGGCTAGGCGACCCTTGAGATATACAGGAAGCTCTGCATCCCCTTGTGCATCCTTTGCCAGAATACAGCCTGCAAACTTAGTCTGATCGGACCTTTTATAGACCTCTGGGGAGATGATTCTTGCCTCAATGCCAACCCCGCCGCGTCGGGCATTAGCCTTAGCTACATACTCACTATCGCAGACTATAAGGACCTTCTGTATGCTATCGTCCAGAACCATCGACTCCATAAAGGCGTGCAGATCCTGTCCCTCCGCGCAGTGCCAAATATCAATTCTCGTATCGACACCATTGGCACACAAGTCCTCTGCTAGTTGACGGACCCAGTTCTTGTGTGATTCGCTAGTCCAAGAATATGAGACAAAGAGCTTTGGAGTGTCGTGAGTCACGCAAACTTCCTGATACTTGTATCGAGCGAGTTCAAGAATGTCTGCTAATGACTGCGGGGTCAATCGACTTATGTGAACTGCTCCACAAGCCAAACTCTCCAGTGGCGAAGCGTAGCTCGAGACAGCTGGGGCCAAGGGCTCCGATGGTGTGCCAGCCCCTACCCCAACAACCCAGCCAAATACCCCCCCGTAAACCCGTGCCCGCTCGCCACCACCTGCTCAGGCGTTCCCGCCACAACAATCTCTCCGCCGCCGGAGCCGCCCTCCGGCCCGAGGTCGATTACCCAGTCCGCGGTCTTGATGACCTCCAGATTGTGTTCGATCACCACCACCGTGTTCCCCTGGTCCACCAGTGCGTGGAGGACTTCCAGCAGTTTGCGGACATCCTCGAAGTGGAGGCCGGTTGTGGGTTCGTCGAGGATGTAGAGGGTCTGGCCGGTGGCGCGGCGGGAGAGTTCCTTTGCCAGCTTCACGCGCTGGGCTTCGCCGCCGCTGAGGGTTGTCGCCTGCTGGCCGACGTGGACGTAGCCGAGGCCGACTTCTTCCAGCATGCGGAGGCGATCGCGGATGGGGGGGACTGCTTCGAACAGTTTCACCGCGTCGCTGACCGTCATGTCCAGCACGTCTGCGATGGAGTGGCCCTTGTGCTGCACCTCCAGCGTTTCGCGGTTGTAGCGCTTTCCGTGGCAGACGTCGCACTGGACGTAGACGTCGGGGAGGAAGTGCATCTCGATCTTGAGCATGCCATCGCCCTGGCAGGCTTCGCAGCGGCCGCCCTTCACGTTGAAGCTGAAGCGGCCGGGCTTGTAGCCGCGGGCCTGGGATTCCGGGAGACCGGCGAACCAGTCACGGATGTGGGTGAAGGCGCCGGTGTAGGTGGCGGGGTTGGAGCGGGGCGTGCGGCCGATGGGGGACTGATCGATGTCGATCACCTTATCCAGATGTTCGAGCCCGGTGATGCTGTCGTGCGGGCCGGCGTGGATGCGGGCGCCGTTCAGCTGGCGGGCGGCGGCGGGATAAAGGGTGTCGATCACGAAGCTGGACTTGCCGCTGCCCGAGACGCCGGTGACGCAGGTGAAGGTGCCGAGCGGGATCGAGGCGGAGACATTGTTCAGGTTGTTGGCGCGGGCGCCGGTGATGGTGAGGCGCTTGCCGTTGCCCTTGCGGCGGGTGGCGGGCACCTCCACCCTGCGGCGGCCGGTGAGGTAATCGCCTGTGAGGCTGGCAGGGTTGTTCAGGATGTCTGCCAGCGTGCCCTGCGCCACGACGGCGCCGCCGTTGCGGCCGGCGCCGGGGCCCATATCGACCACATGATCGGCGGTGCGGATCGCATCCTCGTCATGCTCCACCACCAGCACCGTGTTGCCGAGGTCGCGCAGGCGCTTCAGCGTTTCGAGGAGGCGATCATTGTCGCGCTGGTGGAGGCCGATGGAGGGTTCATCCAGCACATAGAGGACGCCCGAGAGGCCGGAGCCGATCTGGCTGGCGAGGCGGATGCGCTGGGATTCGCCGCCGGACAGCGTGCCCGAGGTGCGATCGAGGCTGAGGTAGCCGAGGCCGACGTTGACGAGGAAGCCGAGACGCTCGTTGATTTCCTTGAGGATGCGGGTGGCGATTTCCTGCTGCTTGGGGGTGAGGTGGGCGGGGAGCGCCTGGAACCAGTGCGCGGCCTCTGCGACCGAGCGGCGCGTGCTGTCTGAAATGCTTTCGCCGGCGATCTTCACGCTGAGCGCTTCGGGTTTCAGGCGGGCGCCGCCGCACGCCTCGCACGGGGCGGAGGCCTGGTAGCGGCCCAGTTCCTCGCGCATCCACGCGCTTTCGGTGTCGCGGAAGCGCTTGTCGAGGTTGGCGATGACGCCGTCGAACGGCTTCATCACCTCGTAGCGCTTGCGCCCATCCTCGAACACGAGGGGGATCGGCTTGCCCTTCGTGCCGTTGAGGATGGCGTCACGCGTTTCTTCCGGCAGCTTGGCCCAGGGCTGATCGAGCGTGCCGCCGAGCGCGCGGACGACGGAGCCGAGCACCTGCATATAGTAGGGCGAGGGGGGCGAGGATTTGGCCCAGGGGACGACGGCGCCGTCCTTCAGCGAGATCGCCTCGTTCGGGACGATGAGGAAGGGATCGAAGAAGAGGCGTTCGCCGAGGCCGTTGCAGGTGGGGCAGGCGCCCTGCGGGGCGTTGAAGGAGAAGAGGCGCGGTTCGATTTCGGGGAGGGTGAAGCCGGAGACGGGGCAGGCGAATTTTTCGGAGAAGGTGATCGCCTCGTTGGCTTCGGGCTTGCCCGACACTGCCGCGCCCGGTTCTGCACCCGGCCCCACCCCCGGCCCCTCCCCTGAAGGGGAGGGGAGGATTTCGACTACGGCGAGGCCGTCTGCCAGTTTGAGGGCGGTTTCGAAGGATTCTGCGAGGCGGCCGGCGATGTCGGGGCGGACGACCAGGCGATCCACCACGACGTCGATGTCGTGCTTGTACTTCTTGTCGAGCGTGGGCGCGTCCTCGATATCCACGACGGCGCCGTTGACGCGAAGGCGCTGGAAGCCGGCCTTCTTCCACTCCGCGATTTCCTTGCGGTATTCGCCCTTGCGGCCGCGCACGACGGGGGCGAGGAGCATGAGGCGGCTGCCTTCGGGCAGCGCAAGGACGCGATCGACCATCTGGCTGACCGTCTGCGCGGAGATGGGAAGGCCCGTTGCGGGGCTGTAGGGGACGCCGGTGCGCGCCCAGAGCAGGCGCATGTAATCATAGATTTCGGTGACGGTGCCGACGGTGGAACGGGGGTTTCGGCTGGTCGTCTTCTGTTCGATGCTGATGGCGGGGCTGAGGCCCTCGATATGATCGACATCGGGCTTCTGCATCAGTTCCAGGAACTGGCGGGCGTAGGCCGAGAGGCTTTCCACATAGCGGCGCTGGCCTTCGGCATAGATGGTATCGAAGGCGAGCGAGGATTTGCCGGAGCCGGAGAGGCCGGTGATGACGATGAGCCTGTCCCTCGGCAGGTCGATGTCCACGGATTTCAGATTGTGCTCGCGGGCGCCGCGGACGGAGATGTGGGTGAGGCTCATGGGTGATTGTTCTACCTATGTTCCGCGCGCGAGGGAAGGGGGCGGGACGCGGCGGCTGAGGTGGGGCTTGCGGCCGGAAAAGGGAAGGGCGGCGGGGGAGATTCCCCTGCCGCCCTTTCGGTTCCGGCTGCCGGCTGTGGGGGGTGCGCGTGGGGTGCGCCCCTGCCCCCTAGGCCAGCGTGCGGATGCTGCCGGCCCGCCGCCTGAGCCAGGTGACGAGCAGGCATACACCGACGTTCGCGAGGGCCCAGAGCAGCAGTTCGGACTGCGTTCCGTCGCTGAGAGGGGAGGAGGCCCGGACGGACGTGGTGACGAGGAAGGCCATCAGCAGGATGGCCGGGAGATGGATGACGCGCATGGTTTGCCCCCATGTGGTTGCGTGACGATGTGGTTGCGGGATGGAGCGGGGCCACGCTGGCGCCCCGCCCGGATGGCGGGGCGCGCGTGACGAACTTGTCAGGCCGCCTTCGCGTGCGGCGCGGGGCCTTCGGCGAGAGCCTGTTCCCAGCGATCGAGGCGGACGGCGTCGAGATATTCCTGCTGCATCTCCTCGGTGAGGATTTCCGCGAGGCGGGCGCCTTCGATCCACAGTTCGATCACGCGGAACATGCCGCCGCGGCTGTAGGTTTCGACGGGCCAGCCTTCGCGGGCGGCGATGGCATAGACCTGATCGCGCGACAGGCTGGTGCCGAGCGCGAAGTGGACGGCCGAGCGCTGCCGCGAGGGGCCGGGCAGGCCGACGGTGCCGTCCGGGCCTTCGACGAGAAGTGTGCCGGCGGGATAGACCTCGACCAGGGTGTTGGTGGCGTCGTTCGCGTGGGCGACCCAGCTGCCCTCTGCGACGGGCGGGAAGGGCGTGGCCTTGCCGCCCATGATTTCGGCGAGGACGGTTGCGACGCGCTGGGGATCTTCGGCATCGGTGGACAAATGAAACAGCATCTTCGGTACACTTCCTGATGTGGTTGGTGGGTGTACCCCTCTCGACGGCGGCATTTGCCGGATGCGGGCGGCGCGGTCTTGGACAGAATCGACGAAATGGACGCGGGGTGTGGCGCGCCCTGCCTTGTGGGGGGCGCTGCGCTGCGGCATGCAGGCGGGATGACGGAAACCGAATGGACGGGCGAGCCGCCGAAGACGCCGGGGCCGAGGCGGCGGATCTGGCGCTGGGTGGGATTCCTGGCGCTGATCGGGCTGCTGGTGACCATCGTGATGGCGTTCCACAACCCGCCGATGCGGCTGATGCCGGTGCCGGCGGCGTTCCGGCAATCGGGCAATGCGCTGTTCGAGGCGAACCCGACGCTGCGGCGGGACAACCGGATCGAGCTGTTCTACGCCACCAACCGGCTGGCGCTGGGGCCGCGCAACGACCGGACCCATGCCATCACGCCGGGCCGCGACCTGCTGCTGGGGGTGACGACCATCCGCATCGGCGACGAGGGGACGGCGTGGGACCGGGTTTATGAATGGTCGTTCGGGGAGGATGGCGAGCGGCGGCCGCAGCTGATCCTGGAGCGGATGGCGGAGCTGGCGTCACTGCCCGGTGACGAGGAGGTGCCGCCGGCGGGGCCGGTGCTGGATCCTTCGATGCGGGCCTGGCTGGGGCTGGTGGACGAGGCGCTGTCGCGCAGCCTGGACCCGGACATCATCATCTATGTGCATGGCGCCAATTCCACGGTGGAGCGGGCGGCGGGGCAGGCGGCGCAGCTGCGCCACTTCACCGGGCAGAATGCGGTTGTGCTGCTGTTCGCCTGGCCGACGGCGGAGAATTTCCTGGTCTATCCGCGCGACATCGACACGGCCTTTGGCGCGGCGCCGCAGTTCGCGCGGCTGGTGGAGCTGCTGGCGACGCACACGCGGGTGCGGCGGATCGACGTGCTGAGCTATTCGGCGGGGGGGACGGTCGCATCCGACGGGCTGGCGCGGGTGGCCGCGCTGAGCCGTCAGCGCGGCTATGATCCGCGGCTGGGGCAGGTGCATCATTCCGCGCCGGACGCCGACCTGAGGGGGTTCGTGGGCGACCTGCGCGACTATGCGGGGCTGCCCGACCGGGTGACGGTGGGCCTGAACATGGAGGATTCGGCGCTGCGGCTTTCCGAGGTGCTGAACCGGGGCTCGCGCGCGGGGCGGCCCGACCTGAAGGAGCTGTCGCCGGGCGACATCCGCTTCCTGCAGCAGGCGAACCGGGAGCTGGGGCTGGAGATCGTGCGGGTGCGGCCGGGTGACCTGAAGGGCGTGGGGGCGCGATCGCACGGCTTCTGGTACATGGACCCCTGGGCGGCGAGCGACGTGCTGATCCAGCTGATGTTCGGGCTGGGCGCGAAGGATCGCGGGCTGGCGCCGGGGCCGGGGACGAGCGGCCTTTCCTATTGGGTGTTCCCGCCCGATTACGAGGCGCGGCTGCCGGAGGTGCTGGCGCGGGCCTCAGCCCTGGTGGCGGAACCGGCCGCCATCGAGAAAGGCGAGCGCCTGCCCGACGCTGTCGGGGTGGAAGGGCATCAGGCTGTGGGGGACGTGGACGACGACATGGTCGGCCATGCCGGGAAGCCGGGTGGCGGCGACTGACACCTTGCCGTCGTTCGGGCGGGGCAGGATGCTTTCCGGCACCAGATTGACGCTGACGTCGCCGGCGACGATCCCCAGTTCATAATCGACCGGGCCGAACAGCGCCTCGTGGCTGCGCAGCCGGTTGGTGCGCAGCATGGGCGCGACCGGGCCGAGGACGGCGGCAGACAGCTTCATGTCGAACAGCATGTCTGCCAGTTCGGAGCCCTGGTTGGGCGGGGCGAGCTGCACCATGCGGCCGAGGCGTTTCGGGCGGCTGCTGTTGACGAGGGCGCGGGCGACGAGGCCGCCCAGCGAATGGGTGACAATGTGGAGCGGGCCATCCAGCGTGGCTTCGAACGTGGCGATGCGGGGGGCAAGATGAGCGAGGATCTCGTCCATGGAGCGGCGCATGCCGTAGCTGGGGGCGATGGAGGCGAAGCCCGCGTCGGCCAGTTCCGAGGCGAGGAACGACATGGAAAGGCCGGTGCGGCCATGGCCGTGGAGGAGGAGGACGCCTGCTGTCATCGGCAGCGACTGTTGCCCGCGCGGCGGGCGCGCGGCAAGCCGTGCGGGCGCGGGGGAGCCATGCGAGGGCGGACCCCTCAGTCCTTCGGGGCGGCCCAGCTCTGCTGGCGCAGGACGGTGTCCTTCTGGCCGCGCGCGATGAAGCGGGGCCGGAGATAATCGTAGAAGAACCAGTCCTTCTGCGATGGCAGCGTGGCGTGGTAGAGGATGCGTTCCGGCAGCGTCCAGCGCACCGACTTCCGGTCGGCGCGGCGGGGCGAGGGCTGGACCCAGAGATCCTGCGCATAGGCGATGCGGCCCTGTTTCCACAGGCGATGCACCAGTTCATGATCCTTCAGCACATAGGGCCAGAGCGCCGGATCATAGCCGCCCGACGCCTTGTAGGGCGCGGTCCGGAACAGGTGCGCATAGCCGCCGCCATGTGCCTGGTGCGTGAGGAGGGTGGGGATGATGCGGGTGTAGAGCCAGCGGCCGGCCCGTTCCCACAGGCTGTTCGGGTTGGGGCCGGTATCATGGGCGATGAAGCCGATGGTGCCGGGCGGTGCGGCATCGAGGCGGCGGGTCGCGGTTTCGA
>NZ_JAYRCW010000108.1:0-7407 GCF_041909755.1 Sandaracinobacter sp. | reverse complement strand
CGGGAAATCAGGCAGGTCGCGAAGGCCGTCGCCCAGAAGATGCCCAGGAACCACAGCCCCAGCTTCGCCGCGCCGCCCACCTCGATCACCGCGCTGCGCGCCCGGGAGGATTGCGCCAGCTGCAGCGTCACGAAGAACATCATCACCGCCAGCAGCATCCGCGGCGGCGTCAGCCAGGGCAGGCCGGGAATGTCCACCGCCACATAGGACGGCCATGTCGCTTCCAGCACGACATACCACATCAGCAGGGTGGTGATCTTCGCGCGATAGTCGGGCTCGGTGTCGTCCATCATCCACAGCGCCACCACGAACAGGATGCCGACAAGGATGAAGAAAGGCTGCGCGACAAGCGTGCCGAACACCGCAAGCCAGAAGCCCATGAACATCGCGGTCATGATCAGCAGGAACACGGCCAGCGTCTTCAACAGGCTGTGCCGCAGATCATGCACGCGCCGCGTATAGGGGCGAAGGATCCGGTCGCGGGCGCTGATCATGGCATGCCTATAGCGAAGCCCACGCCCGGCCTCCAGAAGGAAACCGGTAAACAAATGCTGCCCGAACAGGCGAAGGGGCGCGCAGCCCGTCCGGTGCCGCGCGCCCCCGCATCGCTTGCCCTGCCTCAGGCGCCCTTGGCGTGCGCGGCCAGCGCGTCCAGCAGCGCGCCCGTCGTCCCCAGTTTGCGCATCCCGTGCGGGAAGGCCTCCAGGATACCGCCCTTCTTCGTCCGCGTCAGCGACGGATCCTTCGTCACGAACTCGGAAAGCGCCGGCGTGTCGGATGTCATGCGCCCGTTCACGAACACATCCGCCCAGGGAAGGCCGCCATAGAAGGCGTCCACGATATCCCAGTTGTCATACTTCACTTCCCCGTCGGCCAGCAGCGGGGTCGTCATGCCGACATTGTTGAAGGCTTCGACATTGGTGGAGGTGGAGGCGCGCATGCGCGGGCTGTAGCCGCCGCTGCACTTGCCGTCCGCCGACCGGTCGCTGTTGTTTCGATCGCCGTTGGGCGAGGCCACGACCACATTGTTGGCCAGCTTCAGCCCGTTGGTGCGGCTCACCGAAATCCCGTGCGGAGACGAGCCGTAATAGACATTGCCCCGGATCTCCAGGTTCGAATGCCAATAGGCCGCGCGCTCGGCGCCCAGGAAGAAGCCCTGCACCGCCCGGCAGCCGCCGTGGATCATCACATTCTCGATCAGCTTCGAGTTGGAAACGCCAGCCGTCTCGTTCACGTTCCAGAACTGCACCGTATCGGGATGCTCGCCCTTGGCATAGTTCGGGTGGAACTCGGTGAAATAGTTGCGATGCAGCAGGAAGCGATCGGTCGCCGCCACGTTCATGCCCTCGCGCAGCCAGTTCATCGTGTTGTAGCGCACGATCACATTGGCCGACCGCTGCACATATATCGCCAGCCGGAGGTCCTCGAAGGTCACATCCGAAACCGTCACATCCGCCGCGCTGCGGATATGGATGCCGGTGTTGCCATTGTCCCACGGATTGCGGTCGTTGTTGGCGCTGGTCAGCATGGTATCGGTCAGCAGCACGTCCTTCGCGCCATAGAAGGAGATCAGCACCGATTCCCCGCTGGCCACCTTCACGCCGCTGATGGCGATGTTCTGCGATCCGCCGAAGTCCATCTTGGTGAACACCGGCTTCTCGGCCGTGGCGGCAACCAGGAACACCCGGCCCTTGGTGTGCAGCCGCTTCTTCCACAGCAGCGATCCGTAATTGCCCGGGTGGATGCGGATGATCGCGCCCGACAGGTTCAGGGCCTCGTTCAGCGCCGTCCACAGCTGCGCGCGGTCATAGACGTCGAAGGTCTTCTCCACCGCGGGCAGCTGGCCGGTCGGCTGGCTCGGCCCGGCCGGCGCCGCCTGGTCGTCCACCGCCGGCGGCACCACCACGGGGGCGCTCGGCCCCGCAAGCTGCGCGCCGGACAGATCCGGCACAGTCACGCCGGCGGTCGCCGTCGGCTGGGACGCGCCCGTCACCGCGCCGACTGCGGCGTCCACCACCGCCACCACCGTATCGACAACGGCGTCAACCGCGCCGGCCACGGCATCGGTCACCGTCTCGACGGTGTCGCGCACCACTTCGGTCACCGTTTCCACCACGGTCGCGTCGCCCGTCGTGGTGTCCGTCACGGTTCCCGGCAGGTTCGAAGTGGCGGGCGTCAGCGACGACAGCAGGGTCCTCAGCGAGTCCGTGTTCAGGCTGCTGAACCATTCGCCGCGCAGGAAGGTGGAGGAATTGAAGGTGGTTGCAGGCGCCGCCACCGTCGATGTCGTCGCAACAGGCGCCGCGATCAGCACATTGCTGACCGACGTCGCAGACGACAGCTGAGCCGTCCGCACGACCCCGCCCGTGGATCCGCCCAACACAACGCCGGCATCCCGGGCGTCGTCCTCGACCAGCTGAACTGTGGATTGCGCCATCGCCTGATACGGGACGGCAGCCAGCACCATCGCGCTGCACAGCGCGAGACCCTTGTTAAACAACATTGAGCAACCCTTTGTTTTATAGTTTTTTACGTCTGGGCAGACAAATCCCCCGATGCGCCCGACACCACAAGGAAATTCGTTCGTTTTGTCGTTGAGCCGTGCATTTCAGGCGACGAACCGTTTATCGCGCCTCAGGCACGATATGACGATTTAACGACAAGTAACTCAAATATAACCGAAATCAGCTTCGTAAATACCGGGAAACCATCTCTGCGACTCGTCGCCGCCCCGAAATCCCGGCCCGGCGCCCTGTCCGTCCCCCGCGCCATCCACCGCGCGGGGGCACGAATCACCCCGGCTCGTCTCCATGCGCCGGCACCGCCAGCGCGCCCCACGCGCCAGACAGGTCCTCCAGCGTCGCGTCCACGGCCTCCACTTCCAGCCGCAACGCTGTCCCGCCCCCGAACGACAGGATCAGCACATCCCCGCCTTCCGCCGTCACCGACAGCAGCGGCAGCACCGCATGGCGCTCGTCGGGCCATTCCCGCCGCGCCACCTTCAGCACGCCGTCGAACCGCAGCGCGCTGCGCACCCGCGTCGGCTGCTTCGCCTCCCAGCGATAGCGGTTGCCCATCAGCACCAGCCGCCGCTGCACCGGGGACCAGCTGACGTCCAACGCCTTCACCGCCATGTCCTGCACGCAGGCCGACAGGATCTTCAGATCGTCCGCGTCCTCGGCCCGCAGCAGCAGAAGCTCGGTCATGCGGCTCAGTCCCCGTCCACCCGCTCGATGTCGGCGCCCACGGCCTGCAGCTTTTCCTCCAGCCGCTCATAACCCCGGTCCAGGTGATAGACGCGGCGCACGATCGTCTCGCCCTCGGCCGCCAGCCCGGCGATCACCAGGCTCATGGAGGCGCGCAGGTCCGTCGCCATCACCGGCGCGCCGTACAGCTTCGAAACGCCGCGCACCATCGCGGACCGCCCCTTCACCATGATGTCCGCCCCCATCCGCGCCAGTTCCGGCACATGCATGTAGCGGTTCTCGAAGATCGTCTCGGTCAGCATGGAGGCGCCGTCGGCCACCGTCACCAGCGCCATCAGCTGCGCCTGCATGTCCGTCGCAAAGCCCGGCCAGGGCGCGGTCGTCGCCGTCACCGCGTGCAGCCCGTTCGCCCGGCTCACCTTCAGCCCGCCCTTCACATCCTCGAAGGAAACGCCGGCCTCCTCCAGCACCGGCAGGGTCGAACCCAGCAGCTCGCGGCTCGCCCCCGTCAGGATCACCTCGCCGCCGGTGATTGCCGCCGCGCAAGCATAGCTGCCCGCCTCGATCCGGTCCGGCATCACGGCATAGGTCGCGCCGTGCAGCCGGTCCACGCCCTCGATCACCAGCTTCTCGGTGCCGATCCCGGAAATCCGCGCGCCCATGGCGTTCAGGCAGTTGGCCAGGTCCACGATCTCGGGCTCGCGCGCTGCATTCTCCATCACCGTCTGGCCCTTCGCCAGCACGGCGGCCATCAGCACATTCTCGGTCGCGCCCACGCTCACCACGGGGAAGATGATGTGCCCGCCGTGCAGACCGCCCTTCGGCGCCTTCGCCCGCACATAGCCCGCCGTCAGCTCGATCTCGGCCCCCAGCGCCTCCAGCCCCTTCAGGTGCAGGTCGATCGGCCGGTTGCCGATGGCGCAGCCGCCGGGCTGGCTCACCGTCGCGATTCCCTCGCGCGCCAGCAGCGGCCCCAGCACCAGGATGGAGGCGCGCATCTTGCGCACGATGTCATAGGGCGCGGTGGTCGACGTCATCCGGCTTGCAGAGATCGTCATCACCCGGCCGAAATCCTCCGGCCGCGACCCTTGAGTCTGCGTGGAAGCGCCCAGCACATTCAGCAGATGGCCGAAGGTGTCCACGTCCGCCAGCCGCGGCAGGTTGCGCAGGGTCAGCGGCTCGTCCGTCAGCAGGGCGGCCGGCAGCAGCGTCAGCGCCGCATTCTTCGCGCCCGAAACGGGAATCCGCCCCTTCAGCGGGCGTCCGCCCGAAATCCGTATCTGGTCCATAGATCAGGGTGATTAGCGCCTGCCGCCCCGCTAGGCGAGTGGCAATAGGACCAACGCATGGGGAGACGAAGGTTGATGGAACTGTGGCATTGCGCCGACGCCCGTTCGTTCCGGCCGCTCTGGATGCTGGAGGAGATGGGCCTGCCCTATACTCTCCACCTGCTCCCCTTCCCCCCGCGCTGGCAGCAGCCCGACTATCTCGCCACCAATCCGCTCGGCACCATCCCCTATTTCACCGATGGCGCGGCCGAACTCACCGAAAGCACGGGCATCCTCCACTATCTTGCAACGAAGCACGGCCCCACCCCGCTCGCCGTCCAGCCTGACGAGCCCGATTTCGCCGCCTACACCAACTATCTCTTCCAGTCCGACGCCACCTTCACCTTCCCGCAGACGCTGGTGCTCCGCTACCGCCTGCTGGAGCCGCCGGAAAAGCGCCTGCCGCAGGTGGCCGACGCCTATGCCAGATGGTTCCTCGCGCGCATGGCCTGGGTCGAAACCCATCTTGCAGGCGCCGAAGGGCAGGGCAACCGCGAATGGCTCGTCGCCGGCCGCTTCACCGCCGCCGACATCGCCGTCGGCTACGCCTGCCTGCTGGCCGGCACGCTCCGCCTCCTGCCCGAACTCGGCCCCCTCACCCGCGCCTGGTGGGATCGCTGCCAGCAGCGGGATGGTTACCGCCGCGCCCGCGAAGCCCAGTCCCGCTAGCGGAACATCCTGAACAGCGGGCAGCCTCCGCCCGCTTCGTTAACGCCCGCGTCCGTCCGTTAACCGGGGACGGCCCATTTCGCGGGCCGGTCCCTTTCAGGCGTCAACCTTGTCGCGCCTTCACCCTTTAACCGCCTGAACCGCCCCGCCCCGGGGCCGTCCCCTCCCCTTGGCCGGGCCGAAGGTCGCTTTCAGCCCACCGCCGGAAACGGCCCGGCGCAAAATTCCGGCGCACAGCAAGGGAGACAGCCTCATGCCCACCGCCCCCGGCTTCCGGCACGCCCTGTTCGGCGGCGCCCTCCTCGCATCGCTCATCGGCGCCTTCGCCACCCCTGCGTCCGCCAAAACCTTCGCCGTCGCCACCCGGGGGGACTTGTGGGCCGCCCTCTCCGCCGCCACCGCCGGAGACGTGATCCTCCTCGCGCCGGGCGACTATGGCGATTTCAGCTTCACCAAGTTCCGCTTTCCCGGCGGCCATGTCTTCCTCCGCTCGGCAGACCCGGCCAACCGCGCCCGCTTCGGGCAGATGAGCCTGGGCGGCGCGCAGGGCCTCTCCATCAGCGGCGTCGATGCGCAGAGCGCGAAGAACCCCGTCGTCTCCATCGCCGGCGCCAACATCCGTTTCACCGGCAACCGCATCCGCGGCGGCACCCCGAACAGGGACGGTTTCGACGACGCCCAGGGCGGCCTCCATGTCCGCATGGCAACCAATGTGCTCGTCGGCTCCAACGAATTCCAGGATCTGCGCAGCGCCATCTTCCTGCAGCGCGCCAGCCGGGTCGCCGTCCTCCACAACAGCATCGGCTTCGTGCGCGAAGGCATCAATGTCGCAGCCGTCGCGGACTCCGAAATCGCCAACAACCACTTCCACGATTTCAACCCCAACTACGGCAAGGGCGAGCATCCGGATGCCATCCAGTTCTGGACCAACCAGGAGGAATCCGGCGTCACCGGCATGCGCATCCGCAACAACTTCTTCCAGCTCGGGCTGAACGGCGCTGTGCACGGCATGTTCATCGGCGGCGAACGCACCGGCATCTACCACCGCAACCTCGAAATCAGCGGCAACGTCTATTACGGCTCCGCCCTCCACGGCATCAGCCTCTACCGCGTCATCGGCGCGCGCATCCTCAACAATGTCATCGTCGCCTCCCCCTGGGCCGACAACAACAACAGCAAGTTGCGCACGCCCGACGGTCGCACCGGCGGCGCGCTCCAGCCGCAGATCCGCGTCTCCAGCGCGTCACAGGTCGAAGTCGCGCGCAACATCACCATGAAGGGCATCCCCGTCAGCGCGGATTCCACCGCGGCCGACAATGTCGATCTCTACGACAGCGAACGGAAGGCCGGCGAAAGCTGGGCCTCCATCCTCGGCGCCCGCCCCGTCTCGGCCGCCCCCGCGCTGGGCGAATTCCTCACGCTTGCCCCCTCGGCCGCCCGCACGCGCGGCATCGGCCTGCTCGCGCCCTTCGCCCATGGGGTTCTCACCCTCGATCCGGTGCGGGCGGAAAACTGGGCGGCGTCGCTGGGCGGCAACAGCGCCGCGCCCGCGCTGAAACCGATCGCGGCAAACCTGCCCACGCCCGTCGGCGCAAGCCCGGATTGACCCCCCCGGCCGAAAGGCCGGGGGCAACCCCGTCAGCGCCGCTCGTGCCCCAGCAGATCGGCCTGTTCCAACGCCCGGTACAGATGCGGGAACAGCGCCCCGCCGCGCGAAACCTCCCACTTCAGCGCCGAATCGTCCGCCACGCCCACCTCGGCAACCACCAGCCCGGTTTCGCCGGCGAAATGGCGGCCCAGCGTGCCGTCCAGCTGCTCGCCGGTCGAAAGATGGATGAAGCCGTCGCGCAGGTCGTCGGCCGATCCCGCGAACCGGCCGGCCGCCTCGAAGTCCGCCCATTCACGGGCGCGGAAAATCTTGAACAACGCCATTCCCGCCCCTTGGCTCCCTCCGGGGCCCCGCGCAAGCTTCCGAAACCCGCCATCTCCCGCTAGGGGCCTCCTATGGCCTCTCCGCGCTGGACGATCGTGATCCCCTTCTTCAACGAGGAACAGTGGCTTCCCGCCACCCTCGAAAGCCTGTCCGCGCAGACGCTCCGGCCGTTCCGCGTGGTGCTGGTGGACAATGGCTCCACCGATTCCACCCCGGCGCTTGCCCGCCGCTGGGCAGAGGCGCAGCAGGGCCTCGAAACCCGCCTCCTCAC
>NZ_JAYRCW010000107.1:0-7746 GCF_041909755.1 Sandaracinobacter sp. | reverse complement strand
GCTGCATTTCCTACCTCACCATCGAACACAAGGGGCCGGTTCCAGCCGAATTCCGGCCGGCGCTGGGCAACCGCATCTATGGCTGCGACGATTGCCTGAACGCCTGCCCCTGGAACAGCCACGCGCAATTCCCGGCAGACCCCGCCTTCCATCCGCGCGCGGAACTGGCGGCCCCCCACCTCGCAGACCTGCTGGCGCTGGACGATACCGGCTTCCGCACCATCTTCGCAGGCTCCCCCATCAAGCGCATCGGCCGCAACCGCTTCGTCCGCAACTGCCTCTATGCGGCCGGCAACAGCGGCCTGGCGGGCCTGCTGCCCGCCGTCCGCGCCCTGCGCGGAGACGAGGATGAGGTCGTCGCAGAGGCGGCCCGCTGGGCAGAGGCCCGCCTGTCAGGCGAGGTCTGAGGCGATCGCGCGGTTCAGCCGCTCTTCCTTGGGGCCCTTCTCGTTGCCCAGCGATTGCAGCATCAGCACCACTCCGATCTGCCGCACCGGATCGACATGGGCGAGCGTGCTTGCCGCGCCGCCCCAGCCCCACACGCCCACCGGATAGCGATCCGGGTGGCGCGCCGTCGTTTCCACCTGCACGGATCGCCCGCCCGCGCCAAAGCCCTGTTCCCAGCCAAAGCTCGTGCCCGGGTCCATCAGGTTCGACATGGCAAGCCGCACGGCGCCGGGCGGCATCACCATCCGGCCTTCGAACATCCCCCCGTTCAGCAGCATCTGCAGGAAGCGCGCGAAATCGCTTGCGGATGAAACCAGGCCCGCTCCGCCCGCCAGCATCACCGGCCGGCTGGCCCATTCGCTCTTCTGCGGCCCGTCGATCAGCTGCGGCTTTTCCAGCAGCTTCCAGCCCGGCCCCCGCCAGCTGTACAGCCCCGCCAGCCGCTGCTGCTGCGCGGCATCCACCCAGAATCCGGTGTCGCGCATCCCCAGCGGATCGAACAACTGGTCGGCGAACACCCGATCCAGCGACCGGCCCGTCAGCCGTTCCAGCAGCGCGCCGGCGACATCGAGGCTGATGGAATAATGCCATTTCGTGCCCGGATCGAACAGCAGCGGCAGCGTCGCCAGCCGCTCCATATAGGTGCGAAGGTCGGGCGCGGGCGGCTCCCCGGCCCCGATCAGCGCCCCGCCGGACATCGGCTGAAGGCCCTGCCGCCGATATTCCTTTTCCAGCGGGCCATCGCCATTGATGGTATAGCCGAAGCCGGCGGTGTGGGTCAGCAGGTGCCGCACCAGCACCGGCGATTTCGCCGGCCGGCTTTCCAGCCCCTTCGCCGGATCCACCAGCACCGTCTGCCGGCGGAATTCCGGCATGATGTCCGCGATCGGCGTGTCGATGCCGATCCGGCCAGCCGCCACCTGCTGCATCACGGCGATTCCCGTCACCTGCTTGGTCATGGAAAAGATGCGCCACAGCGACCGCGTCGGAGAGACCGCCGCGCCGCCACCGAATTCCGTCGTCCCGGATGTCAGCCATTGCGGTTCGAACCGGCCCGGCCGCACCACGCCCAGCACGGCGCCCGGCACCAGCCCTTCCGCCACATATGCGTCAATCAGCGCCTGCAATGCCGGATAGGCCGGGGCACGTCCCGCCGCCCTTGCCAGCGCGGGGACCGCGGCCGTGGTGGCGACTGCCGCGCCCAGCCCTGCCAGCAATGCGCGCCTGTCCAGCGTCAGGCCCGCGCGATCCCCTCTGTCGGCTCCCTGCCCCATTCCCCCAGCTTCCCTTCCAGCTCCGCGATCAGTGGCTGCACCGAACCCAGCCGCTGCTTTTCCGCCGCCAGGATCGCGGCGAACAGCAAGCGCTTCCAACGCAGCCCGTCAAGTGACGCTTCGGGGACAGCGCTGGCCACGATATCCACCAGCCGCTCGGCCGCGTGCAGACGGCCCCACAGATAGTCATTCTCCCGATAGGCCCGGCTGAAGAAGGCGGCGAAGGCATTCAGCTGCCAGCCCTTCAGGCAGGCCTTCGCGCCGCCCGGCCGCAGCAGCGTGGCGTCATCGGGCGAGATGCGGTCCACCTTCAGCTCCTCGAAGCTGTCGGCTGCTTCTTCCTGCATCATCGGCAGGATGGCGATGTCATAGAACGGAAATCCCAGCCAGGCCCGGATCAGCTTGCGCCGGCTTTCCTTTCCGAACCCCGGATCGTTCACCGCCGCCACCAGCACCCGGTCCGCGTCCGCGTCCAGCGCCCGCAGGCCCAGCGTGTCCGCCAGCGTGTCGATTGCCCGGCCGCCCGCCGCCGCCCGCTCCGCGCCCGTCGCCGTCAGCAGGTCGCGCGCGGCCGTCGCCAGCGTCGGGATGTCGGGCGGGTCGGCCGGTGCGCGCCGGGCCACGAACGGCGCCGTCACCACATAGAGCGCGGCCTTCAGCGCCTCCGCGCTCGCCCGTTCCTCGGCATTGGTGCTGGCGGCGATTTCCGCCGAAAGCCGCCGCACGAAAAACCGCAGGCGTCGCACCCGGAACCCGATGTCCAGCTGCTTCAACAGCCCGACATAGCCGCTGCCGTCCGGATTCCGCCCGGTCGCTTCGTCATGGTCGAAGGCGCCCCGCGCCGCCGCCGCTTCGTCCAGCGCGGCGCGCAGGCGCGCGGCGTCTGCCGGCCCCAGCTCGGCCGCGCGCGACAGCAGCGTCCCGGCCTCGTCCAGCACGGTCCGCACCTTCAGCTGGGCATAGGCCGCAAAGGCAAACCCCGCCTCCTTCGCCGCGACGGACTGGATGCGCGATCGCGCCCGCGACAGCCGCTCGGACGAGATCGCCAGCAGGAAGAAGCGTGCGCCCACCGCCCGCAGGATCGCCTCGTCCACGGCCGGCGTCATCGCGTCGGTCACCGCCTTCAGCCGGCGGATCCGG
The DNA here is from genome assembly GCF_041909755.1 of Sandaracinobacter sp. Taxonomy (NCBI): domain Bacteria; kingdom Pseudomonadati; phylum Pseudomonadota; class Alphaproteobacteria; order Sphingomonadales; family Sphingosinicellaceae; genus Sandaracinobacter; species Sandaracinobacter sp. Next base: position 4,885 of record NZ_JAYRCW010000107.1, on the reverse strand, counting down.
GCCGACATGCTGTTGATCTGGTCCAGGCTGTCGCGGATGGGCTGCTCGCGCGGGATGTCGGCCATCGCCCGGAACATGGTGGTGAAGAATCCGGGTTCCCGCCGGGCGAAGGCGTCTGCGGCATCCCCGATGCCCGGCTTCGGATCGATATAGACAAAGCGCCGGTCCACCTCGCGGTGGGCAGGCCGCATGCGCAGCGCCGCGATCGCAGGCCCGAACGGCGCATTGTTGAGGACGCTGCCGTCGATCAGCGCCACCTCCTCGGGGGGCCGGTCGCTCCACAGCTGCGCCTCGACAAAGGCCGGCCGGCCAGGCCAGGGCTCGCCCCGCGCCGTCATGCGGCGGTCGATCTCCGTGATGGTCGCGGGCGGAAAGGCGCCGGGAAAGCTGGAAGTCGCCCGTGCCGCCAGCAGCAGTTCGGGCCGCGCGGCCACGGGGCCGCGCGGCGCCAGCTGCGCCTCCCGCGTGGCGCCATGCCTGCGCGTGACGGCGGGCGAGGTGAAGCTGAACAGACGCCGATGCTCCCGCTCGGTCACGGTGTGTGGCGAATGGATCGCCAGCTCCGCCTGCACGCCCCAATAATCCGTCACCGTCACATACAGGTCCAGCGGCAGGGTCGGCGGGATCAGCGGGCGCGTGGCGGGTCCGGCCGCCATCGCGTCCATCGCCTTGTCCAGCATCGTCGTCAGCACGTCGCCGGAAAAGGGCGGCTTGAACCAGCGGCTCCGCACGAAGCGCGCCAGCTTCAGGGCCACTTCCGCCCGCACCTCCGGCACATCGACAGAGGCAAGGCTGGCCGATCTGCGCGCCGCGAACCAGGCGACCGGCTCCTTGTAGAAGGCGCCCGCCCGCTGGAACAGGCTGCCGCCGGAACGCGCCTCCGGGTCCAGCAGCCGGTCCACATCGGCCTCGTCCAGCCACATGTCGGTCAGCGGCTCCAGCGTCTGCCCCAGTGCGATCGCGTTCGACAGCAGCACCGCGTTGATCCCGCCGGCCGAAGCCCCGGCCAGGATATCCACGATCACCGCGAGATCGGCATGCGGCCGAAACGCATCCAGCAGCTCGGCCCACACCGGCTCGCTGTCACCTTGCTGCGGCTGGTGCTGCTTGCGCGCCTCGCTCGCCCGCAGCAGCTTCCACAACTCCTTCGTCACGCCATGCATGTAGATGGCCAGGCTCACCCCGCCATAGCAGACCAGCGCGAGACGAAGCTCCTTCTCGCGGATCATGCGGCGCCCTGCCTGCCGTCAGAAATCGGCCAGGACCTGGTCGGGCGGGCGATGCCCATCCGCGAACACGCGGATATTGGTGATCACCTTCTCGCCCATCGCCTGCCGCCCCTCGAACGTGGCGGAGCCCAGGTGCGGCAGCAGCACGACATTCGGCAGCTTCAGCAGCTTGGGCGACACGGCGGGCTCATGCTCGAACACGTCCAGCCCGGCGCCCGCGATCCCGCCGGTCGACAGCGCCGCAACCAGCGCCTCCTCGTCCACCAGCGCGCCGCGCGCGGCGTTGATCAGATAGGCGTGCGGCTGCATCAGGCGCAAACGATCGGCGTTGATCAGATGGTGGGTCTCGGTGGTTTCGGGGCAGTTGAGGCTCACGATGTCCACCCGCTCCAGCATGGCGTCCACCGTCGGCCACCAGGTCGCCTCCAGCGCCTCTTCCACCACCTTCGGCAGCCGGTGCCGGTTGTGATAGTGGATGGAAAGCCCGAAGGCCCGCGCCCGTGCGGCGACGGCCTGCCCGATCCGGCCCATTCCCACGATCCCCAGCCGCTTGCCGGAAATCCGGTGCCCCAGCATCGCCGTCGGCGACCATCCCGCCCATTTCCCCGCCCGCACCAGCTTCTCGCCTTCGGAAAGGCGACGCGGCACGGAAAGGATCAGCGCCATCACCAGGTCGGCGGTGTCGTCCGTCAGCACGCCGGGCGTGTTGGTGACGGTGATTCCCTTCGCGCGCGCCGCCGACAGGTCGATATGATCCACGCCGGTCCCGAAATTGGCGATCAGCTTCAGCCGCTCGCCCGCAACGCCGATCAGCTCGGCGTCGATGTCGTCCGTCACCGTCGGCACGAACACGTCGGCATCCGCCATCAGCGCCGCCAGCCCCTCGCGCGACAGCGGCGCATCGGCGAAGTTCAGCTCCACGTCGAACAGTTCCGCCATGCGCGTTTCCACCGCCTGCGGAAGCCGCCGGGACACCGTAACGCGAAGCTTGCGATCATATTTGTGGAAGCGCGAAGTCATGTCGCCATGCATGGCCCGGCCTGCGGACTCTTGCAAGGCTGCCCGGCGCTTGGCAGGGGAGGTTCATGCGCGCCGCCCTGCCGATCCTTCTTCTCCTCCTCGCCGCCCCGTCGTCCGCGCAGGAGGCGCCCGCCCCGGCTGCCGATGAAGCGGCCACGCCCACCAACAAGGACGCACTGAAATACCGGTCCGGCCTTCCGGTGCCCCGTTTCGCCTCGCTGCGGGCGGGCCGCGCCTACATGCGCGCCGGGCCGGGCAAGGAATATCCCGTCACCTGGGTGTTCGTGCGCCCCGGCACGCCGCTGGAAGTCGTCAGCGAATGGAATGTCTGGCGCAAGGTGAAGGATGCCGACGGCACCGAAGGCTGGATGGACCGCGCCATGCTCCACACCGATCGCACCATCCAGATCACGAAGCAGACGCGCGAACTGAGGGCGCGGCCCGATCTGTCGTCGCCCATCGTGCTGCGTGCCGAACCGGGCGTCGTCATGCGCGTCACCATGTGCGCCGACCGCTGGTGCCGGGTCGAAGGCCAGGGGCGGTCGGGCTATCTGCTTCGGGAACATGGCTTCGGCGTGTACCCCGGCGAACAGATCGGCTGAGGCCGCCGGCGCATGACGGGTCTGATGCTGCTCGCCTGGCTGCTGCCGCCGCTCACCGTCCTGCTTCTGCTCCTGCTGGGGGGGGTGATCCTTGCCCAGCGGCGGCTGATCCGTCGGCTGACGGAAGAGGCCCGGCAGGATCCGCTTACCGGCCTTCCCAACCGCCGCGGCCTCGCGCTCGCCTGGGATGCGCTGGATCGGCCGCGCGCCCTGATCCTTGTCGATCTCGTCGGGTTCAAGGCCGTGAACGACACGCACGGCCATATCGTGGGGGACCGGCTGCTGAAGCAGGTCGCCGAACGGCTGGCGGGCGCCGTTCCCGAACCCGGCCTACTCGCCCGCTGGGGCGGCGATGAATTCGCCGCCGCCGTGCCGGCCGCGCAGGCGGAACAGGTGCGCGCTGCCATCGCAGAGGCGGGCGAGCGCCCCCATGTGCTGCTGACAGGCGTTCACCCCGTCCTCACCACCATCGGCGCCCGCACCGGCCTGGGCGACGGACGGGATGATCTGGATGCCGCCGTCGAAGCCGCGGCAGACAGCCTGCACACCGCCCGCGCCACGCAGGACGCCCCCGCCTAGACGAGCGCGCCCAGCACCTCGCGCAGGACCGGCCCGCAAAGATCCTCCGCGATCAGCCCCGGCCCCAGCCGCCCGCCTGCCTCGCCATGAAGCCAGCAGGCGGCCGCCGCCGCCTCGAAGCCGCCCATCCCCTGCGCCAGCAGCCCCGCCGCCAGCCCGGCCAGCACATCGCCTGACCCAGCCGTCGCCAGCCAGGCCGGCGCATTGCCGTTGATCGCGGCCCGGCCATCGGGCGCGGCGATCACGCCGTCCGCCCCCTTCAGGATCACCACCGCCCCGCTCTGCGCGGCGGCAGCCCGCGCCCGCTCCAGCTTGCTGCCGGTCAGCGCCGGGAACAGCCGCGCAAACTCGCCCTCATGCGGGGTCAGCACCACCGGCCGTTCCTGCCGCCGCACCAGGCGCGCCAGATGATCCGCCTCTCCGGCAAAGGCCGTCAGCGCGTCGGCATCAATCACCAGCGGCTTGCCGGATTGCAGCGCCGCGCCCGCCACGCAGCGCGCGTCTGCCCCCGCACCCGGCCCCGCGCACAAGGCCTTCACCTTTGGCCCCGCCGCAAGCCGCCCGAAGGCCTGCGCGTCACCTTCGGCCAGCATCACCGCCGTCACCTGCGCGGCCTGCACCCGCAGCGCCGCCTGATCCCCCACCAGCGTCACCGCGCCCGCACCCGCTCGCAGCGCCGCCTGCGCCGCCAGCCGCGACGCACCTGTCCGGAACTCCGGGCCTGACCAGACGAGGACGCCCCCGCGCGCATATTTGTGGGTGTCGGGCGCGGGAACCGGTAGCCGCCACAGGCCGGGCGCGTTCAGGAACAGCATCGCGTCGTGCGGCGCGGGCAGGCCGATATCCGCCACCTGAAGCCGCCCGCACTGCGTCCGTCCCGGCAACAGCAGATGCCCGGGCTTCGGCGTGTGGAAGGTCAGCGTTTCCGTCGCCCGGATCGCAACGCCCGGCACGCCGCCGCTGTCCGCATTCACGCCAGAGGGGATATCGACCGACAGGATCGGCACGCCCGACGCATTGGCCAGCTGCGCCAGCCGGGCGGGATCGCCCTCCAGCGGGCGCGACAGGCCGATTCCGAACAGGGCATCGATGATCAGATCGAAACCCGCCGGGTCCGACAGACCCGTGCGGCCCTTCCACCCGGCCCGGGCGCGCGCGGCATCGCCACCCGGCGGCGGCGTCGTGGTCGCCGTCACCTGCACGTCGTACCCGGCGTCCAGCAGCAACTGCGCCGCCACATGGCCGTCGCCGCCATTGTTGCCCGGCCCCGCCAGCACCAGCACCCGCCCGCCCGGACGCAGCCGCGCCGCGGCCAGCCGAGCCACTTCGGCCGCGGCGCGCTGCATCAGGGCAAAGCTGTCCCCACCAGAGGCGCACCAGGCCGCTTCCGCCGCCCGCATCTCGTTCGCGGTCAGGATCGGGCTCGGCTGCACCGCCGACAGGCCGCCATCTACG
>NZ_JAYRCW010000106.1:0-7786 GCF_041909755.1 Sandaracinobacter sp. | reverse complement strand
ATCTGGATGCGTGGGACGAATGGGTCAGCGCCCGCGCCAGGGATCTCGCTGCCACCTGGGACATCGCCGACCTCGATGTCGCCGCCGCGCTGCTGAAGGCAAAGATGGCCGGCCGCTGGCCGGATGGCGTGCCGCTGCTGCTTGCCCCCACGCCAGAGGCGCATGCGCAGTTCAACCAGCGCCTCTCGCCCGGCAGCAAGGACTGGCTGGCGGCCATCACCCATTTCACCTTCCTCGACGATCTCGATGGCGCGAAATGCCCCGTCACCTCGCACATCCGCCGCGCCAACACGCGCGACATGCTGGATCCGCTGTGGGATCGCGCCCCGGCAGACAGGATGGGGTCCGCACTCAACAACCGCCGCCGCATCCTCCGGCGCGGCCTTCCCTATGGCGGGCGCGGCGATGCGGCGAATGAACATGGCATCGTGCTGCTGGCCCATTGCGCCAACCTGTTCCGCCAGTTCGAATTCGTGCAGCAGCAGTGGATGAACTATGGCCTTGATTTCAACGCCGGGAACGACAGCTGCCCGATCGTGGGCAACCATCCGCCGGGCGCCCGCTTCGTGATCGCCGCGCCGGATGACACGAAACCCCCGTTCGTCGCATCAGGCCTGCCGCAGTTCGTTTCCACACGGGGCGGGGACTATTTCTTCGCGCCCTCGATGACGGCGCTCAGGATGATCGGAACCGGCGTGGTGGACCCGACATGAGCTGGTTCAGCCGTTTTCAGGCCGCGATCGACGGGGTTGCCGGGATCGGGGCCGGGGTGATTGCCGCAAAGGGCGGGGTGAAGGCGCGGATCGCCGCCGTCCTCACGAGCCCCGCCGGCCAGCGCGACGCCATGGCGGTGCTGCGCTTTGCCAAACCCCGGCTGCACCTGAAGCAGAACCTGATCCGCTGCTATGAAGCGGACGGCTCGCTGCTGCTCACGCGCGCGGCCGATTTCCACGCCGTCATCGAACGGCAGGCGGATTTCGAAGTCGTCTATGGCCCGCGCATGCGGATGCTGACGGGCGGGCGCGATTTCTTCCTTGGAATGCAGGACGGGGCCGATTACCGCCGCGATACAGACGCGATGCGGTCCATCGTGAAGGCCGACGATCTCGTGCCGGTGCTTGCGATGGCGCGGGCAGAGGCCGCCACCGCGCTGGCAGGCACCTCAGCCGATCTGCCGCCGATGCTGTCGGCGCGGATCCCGGCGCTGATGGTCCAGCAGTATTTCGGCGTGCAGATGGAAACGGAGCAGCTGATCGCAGACGCGACGGCGATGTTCCATTTCCTGTTTTCCGATCTTCAGGCCGATCCGAAGGTCACGGCCGCGGCCATGGCCGCGAAGGACCGCGTGAACGCCGCGATCGACGCCAGCAAGTCAGGCGCCGGGCCGGAAACCCTGCTGGGCCGCGCCGTCAGGGCCGGGGCGGCGGGCAATTCCGCCTTCGATGCGGATGGCATCCGCGCCAACATCATCGGCATCGTCATCGGCGCGATCCCCACCCTTTCAAAGGCCAGTTGCCTCGCCGTGGAGGAGCTGCTGCGCCGCCCCGCCGCACTGGCGAAGGCCCGGACGCTCGCCGCCGCCGGAGACGAAGCGGGCGTGGCGGATCATCTGTGGGAAGCGCTGCGCTTCTCGCCGGTGAACCCGATCCTCTATCGCCGCGCGCACACCGACACCCGCATCGGAGAGACGGAGGTGGCGGCGGGCACGATGGTGCTGGCTGCGAACCTGTCCGCCATGTTCGACGAGGCGGTTGTGCCCCACCCGAACCGCTTCATCCCCGGCCGCCCCTGGGGCGTCTATGCGCTGTGGGGCGAAGGCCTGCACCTGTGCTGGGGGGATCGCATCAACAAGGCGATCCTGCCTGCCATGCTGACCCCGCTGCTGGCGAAACCGGGGCTCCGGCAGATCAGCGCGCCCGATGGGGAAGGAACGCCCTTCCCCCGCCACTATCGGCTGGCCTGGGGCTAGGCCCCCAGCCGCTTCAGCGCCTCGTCGCGGCCGATCAGCGGGAGCAGCGCGGCCATGTCGGGACCGTGCGGCTGGCCTGTCAGCGCCAGCCGCAGCGGCATGAACAGCGCCTTGCCTTTGCGGCCGGTGGCGGACTTCAGCGCGTCGGTCAGCGCCGCCCAGACGCCATCATCGAAGGGCAGGGCGGCCAGCGCCGCCGCCGCGTCGCGCACATAGGCGCCGTCATCCGCCTCCAGCGCCGGGGCGGCCAGCGGGCCGTGGATCACGGTTTTCCACTGTTCGGCCTCGGCCACGCTGGCGATGTTTCCGCGCACGGCGTTCCATTCCGCTTCCGTCAGCGTCGTGCGCCCGGCCACCGCCGAATGGGGCGTATGGTGCAGGATGGAGGCGTTCAGCCGTTCCAGTTCCGCCTCGTCGAAACGGGCGGTTGCCCGGCCCAGGTGGCTGATGTCGAAGGCGGCCAGCAGCGGCGCGTCGCTCGTGACCGGCTCCACGGGCTGGCTGGTGCCCAGCCGTGCCAGCAATGCCTTCACGGCGATGGGCTCGATGCCCCGATCGCGGAACTCGGAAACGCCGATGGAACCCAGGCGCTTCGAAAGCGCGCCGTCGGCGCCCGTCAGCAGGGCGGCATGGCCGAACAGCGGCGCAGGCTTGCCCATGGCGGCGAACATCTGCAGCTGGATGCCGGTGTTCGTCACATGGTCCTCGCCACGCACGACATGGGTGATCCCCATGTCCACATCGTCAATCACGGAGGGCAGCATATAGAGCCAGCTGCCGTCGGCCCGGCGGATGACGGGGTCGGACAGCGAGGCCGGGTCGATCTTCGACGGGCCGCGGATCAGGTCGTCCCATTCGTGCGGCAGGGCCGCGTCCAGCCGGAACCGCCAGTGGGGTTTGCGCCCCTCTGCCTCGAACCGTTGGTGATCCGCGTCTGTCAGCTGCAGCGCGGCGCGGTCATAAACGGGCGGTAACCCGCGCCCCAGCAGCACCTTTCGCTTAAGGTCCAGCTCTTCCGGCGTCTCATAGGCGCGATAGGCGTGGCCGGCGGCGGCGAGCGCGCCGAGCACCTCTTCATAGCGGGCCATCCGGGCGGATTGCTTTTCCTCCGCGTCCGGGGCCATGCCCAGCCATTGCAGGTCGTCGCGGATGGACTGGGCGAATTCCTCGGTGGAGCGCGCGGTGTCGGTGTCGTCCAGGCGCAGGATGAAGCGGCCGCCGGCCTGCCGGGCCAGCAGCCAGTTCAGAAGCGCGGTGCGGACATTGCCGACATGCAGACGGCCCGTGGGGGACGGGGCGAAACGGGTGACGATCATGCGCGCCCCCCTAGTCGCCCGCGCGGGAACTGGCAAATGCGCGCTACTTGAAGCGCGTGCCCTTGGGCACCTCCACCGGCGTGAACTGGCCCAGCGCGCAGGCGCCATAATTGATCCGCGACATCGGCTCCACCACGTCGAACTGGTCCAGCGCGCAATATTGGCTGCCCATCAGCCGGAACGCCAGGATCCTGTCAGCCCGCATGGATGGGCATCGCGTCCGCAGGTCGTTGCGGTACCAGCGCGATCCGGCGCGGAACATCAGCACCGAATCCCCGACCGGCGTCGTTGAAACCTGCGGGGTGCTGGAAATGCAGTTGCGCGGCTCGCCGGTCGCCTTCAGCGTGGCGGGATCGGTGAGGGGTACCTTGTCTTTCGCCACCGCCGCGCCCGGCATGGCCAGCAGGGCAGCTGCGATCATCAGGCTGTCAAAACGCATCCTTGGCTCTCCTCCGCGCCCCCAGTTCCTCAACGTCCCGCGCCCGTACGAACGGGTTGGTTTCCAGCTCCTCGCGAAGCCGGAACGGCACGGTGGGCTGCCCTTTCGCCCGCGCCGCCTCCACCGATGCCATGCGCGCGGCGAGCGCCCGGTTTTCGGGTTCCACCGTGATCGCGAAGCGGGCGTTCGACAGCGTATATTCGTGCGCGCAGCACACCCGCGTATCGGCGGGCAGCCCCTTCAGGCGGGACAGGGCTGCAAACATGTCGTCCGCCGTTCCTTCGAACAGGCGGCCGCAGCCCATGGCGAACAGCGTGTCGCCGGGGAACAGCAGCCCGGCTTCCGCGAAATGATAGGCGATATGCCCGGCCGTATGCGCCCCCACGAACAGCACGTCCGCGACAAGGCTGGACATTTCCACGCGGTCGCCGTCGTCCACCGCCAGATCCAGGCCGGGGATGCGCGCCGCTTCCCGCGCTGGGCCGATCACCGTGCAGCCCGTTGCGGCCTTGATGGCAAGATTGCCGCCCACATGATCGGGATGCCAGTGGGTGTTCAGGATATGGGTGATGGAAAGCCCCGCTGCGCCTGCCGCCGCCAGCACCGGGTCAGCGGTTGCCGGGTCGATCACCGCCGCCCGGCCGTCGCCATGGGGCAGCAGCCAGACATAGTTGTCCGACAGGGCGGGAATCCGGATCGGCTCAGCCATGGCGCCATTCTACGCCCATGGCGGATGAACCGCCAGTTGACGGACCCGATACCAGCCGCGTCACCAGCTGCCGATATTGGGGGCAGACGCCCAGGGCTCGGCCGGCGCCAGCCGCTCGCCTATCTGCAGCAGCTCGATGGAAATGCCGTCGGGCGTCCGCACGAAGGCCATGTGCCCGTCGCGCGGGGGGCGGTTGATGGTCACGCCATTGTCGGCAAGCCGCTGGCAGGTCGCGTAGATGTCCTCCACCGCATAGGCCAGATGTCCGAAGTTGCGGCCGCCCGCGTAGCCGGCCTCGTCCCAATTGTGGGTCAGTTCCACCTGCGCCGATTCGTCGCCGGGCGCCGCCAGGAAGATCAGGGAAAAGCGCCCCGCCTCATTGTCCATCCGGCGGATTTCCTTCAGCCCCAGCAGGTTGAAGAATCGGATCGTCGCGTCCGGGTCGGAAACGCGGATCATGCTGTGCAGATATTTCACGGGCGGGGTCCTCGGCTGTCAGGCGGATTTCAGCGGTCGTCCCTCATATAGCTCCAGCAGCTTCACGATCCAGTCCGGCACGGGCGCCGGCCGGCCGCGCGCCTCGGCCACATGCACCTGGATCGTTTCCCCGCCGGCGCGCAGATCCTCGCCCGCCTCGCCGTTCGCCAGTCCGTGGATCTCCAGCTCGACCGCCATGGAGGACCGGCCGATCCGCCCGGTGCGCACGCAGATCAGGATTTCCTCGTCCAGCAGGATCGGCGCCTTGTAGTCCACCGTGGCCCGTGCCAGGTGGAACTCCGCCCCGCCGCTCACGGCGGTGTGCTGGTAGATCCCCACCTCGCGCCAATATTCCGTCAGCGCGATGTCGAAATATTCGAGATACCGGCTGTTATAGACCACGGCCTGCGCGTCGATCTCGGGGTAATGCACCCGCTTGCGCCAGGCGAAGCGGAAGTCGGAACGGGGCATGCGGCACTCTCCTCGGGCGGAAGGGGTTGCGGCCCGGGGCCTTGCTGTCAAGCGCGGGAACGCGCAGCATGGCATCACATGTGGCGGAGGTGACCGGGATGGACTGGCGGAATTCCACGAGCCTGTCGGGCGCGCTGATCGGCGCGGGCCTCGCGCTGGCGGGGCTGCTGATGGCGTCCGGCCTGTCCAGCATCCGGCGCGGCGAATCGGTCGTGACGGTGCGCGGCGTGGCCGAGCGCGACGTGCAGGCGGACCTTGCCACCTGGGTCATCGCCACCCAGGCCAACGGATCGGATCTGGGCGTCGTCCAGGCAAAGTCCGACGCGGACGCCGAAGCAGTGCGCGGATTCCTCGCCGCGCACGGCTTCACGGCGGCGGAAATCCAGCCGCGCGGCTCGTCCGTCAGCCAGTATATGGACAATTCGCTGGGGCGGCTGAACATCACCATCCGCCAGCGCATCCTGGCGCGGACGACGGACATCGGCCGGATGGAAAAGGCCTTCGCCAGCCAGGCCGAAATCATCCGCAAGGGCGTCGCGCTCGACAGCGACGGCGGCGGGGGCGTCACCTACAGCTTCACGAAGCTGAACGAGGTGAAACCCGCCATGATCGCCGAGGCCACGAAGAGCGCGCGGGAGGCGGCCGGCCAGTTCGCGCGTGACAGCGATACGAAGGTGGGCGGTATCCGGCAGGCGACGCAGGGCCTGTTTTCCATCACGGGCCGCGATGGGGAGGCCGGGATCGGCACCGACACGCCCTACCAGAAGGTCCGCGTCGTCACGACGATCGATTATTTACTGGAATAGCCCGCCGGGTCAGATGGGCCAGCCGTCTCGCCACAGGATCGCCATATGGCCCAGAAGGCCGATCAGCGCGATCGCGGCGGCGATCATCACATAATCCCACGGCAGGAACGAAAGCCGGCCGATGCTGCGCCGCGCCTGCAACCAGCCCGCCAGCAGCAGGGTGCCCGATGCCAGCCCTGCCAGCAGGAGAGAGAGTTTCCAGCCCATTGTCTTGCGGTTAACTGGTGATCGCATATGAAGCGTGCAAGGCGCGCGGGCGCGCGCAGCTGCAGATAGTTCCGGGAGATTGCCGATGCTTCGCATTCCAGCCGCAGCCCTTCTGGTTGCCATGTCGCTTTCCGCACCCGCCGTCGCAGAGAAGGCCTCGAAGGCTGAGGCGGACACCGCTGCCGCGATCGACAAAGCCCTCGCCGGCACCCATCGCAGCGACGCGAACCGCGCACGCGACCAATATCGCCATCCGAAGGAAACACTGCTGTTCTTCGGCCTCCGGCCCGGCATGACGGTGGTGGAAATCACCCCCGGCGCGGGCTGGTACAGCGAAGTGATCGCGCCCGTGCTGGCGGGCAAGGGCCGCTATGTCGCCGCCCACAACAACCCCCTGGGCTCGCCAAACGCCCAGCGCCAGCGCGCCGCCTTTATCGACAAGCTGAAGGCGAACCCGGACCTGTTCGGCGCCGTCGCCGTCACCAGCTTCGGCAAAGGGATTGAATCCAACATCGCCGCTCCCGGCTCGGCCGACATGGTGCTGACGTTCCGCAACGTCCACAACTGGCAGATGGCCGGCTTCGCGCCGGATGCCTTCAAGGCCTTCTACACCGCGCTGAAGCCGGGCGGCATCCTCGGCGTTGTCGATCACCGCCTGCCCGAAGACCGGCCCGATACCGAGGCGACGCGCCGGTCCGGCTACATGAAGCAGAGCGAAGTGATCCGGCTGGCGGAAGCGGCTGGCTTCAAACTGGTGGGCAGCAGCGAGGTGAATGCCAATCCGAAGGACACCGCGGATTATCCCAAGGGCGTCTGGACGCTGCCGCCCAACTTCACCCTGGGCGATACCGACCGGGCGAAATATGCGGCCATCGGGGAGAGCGACCGGATGACGCTGAAGTTCGTGAAGCCCGCGAACTGACGGGGGGCGGGTTCACAGCCGGTTAAAGCCGACCTGACCATGTCCCCGCCCATGTTTTCCGCCTCCGCAGCCCCGTGAACCCCTGGCGCGCCCTTGCCGGATCGCTGTGCGCGCTCGCCGCGCTGGCGCTGCCGCCGCCGGCTGCCGCGCAGGTGGGGGTCGTGCCGGTGCGGCCGATGCCGCCGGCTGACCGCGATGGCTGGGTGGCGGGCAAGCCCAGCAGCAAGGCCTGCATCGACACCTCCCGGATTGCGGGCGCGATCCTGATCGACGCCCGCACGCTGGACGTCACGATGCGGGGCGGCAAGCGCTGGCGGCTGACGCTGGCGCAGCAATGCCCGCAGCTCAGCTATTATGGCGGATTCTATTATCAGCCGCGTGTGCCCGGAAAATTCTGCGCCGGCAGCGATCGCATCATCAGCCGGGCCGGCGGTGCCTGCCGGGTCAGCACGATCAGCGAACTGAGGCCC